>NZ_OZ034981.1:142500-288648 GCF_964030875.1 Candidatus Walczuchella endosymbiont of Icerya purchasi
CCGTCAGTACGCGACAATTTTATGACTTCGTCACCCCATCGCAATATAAGCAAGTAGCAGAATATTAACTGCTCTACCATCGACTACGCCTTTCGGCTTTGCCTTAGGGTTCGACTAACCCTCAGCTGATTAACATAGCTGAGGAAACCTTGATATTTCGGTGTGCGGATTTTTCAACCGCATTATCGTTACTTATACCTACATTTTCTTTTGTAAAAACTCCACTGTGTTTGACAACACAGCTTCAACGTAATTTACAATGCTCCCCTACCGATCTTTCGATCCCATAGCTTCGGCGATATACTTATGCCCGATTATTATCCACGCTCAGTCACTCAACTAGTGAGCTATTACGCACTCTTTAAATGAATAGCTGCTTCCAAGCTAACATCCTAGCTGTCTAGGCAACTAAACCTCGTTTAGTCAACTTAGTATATACTTAGGGGCCTTAGCTGTTGGTCTAGGTTCTTTCCTTCTCGGACATGGACCTTAGCACCCATGCCCTCACTACTATGCAACATATTATAGTATTCGGAGTTTGTCAGGAATTAGTAGACGGTGAAGCCCCATCATCCAATCAGTAGCTCTACCTCTATAATACTTAACATAATGCTGCACCTAAATGCATTTCGGGGAGTACGAGCTATCTCCGAGTTTGATTAGCCTTTCACCCCTACCGACTGGTCATCTGAAGACTTTTCAACGTCCACCAGTTCGGTCCTCCACTATGGATTAACATAGCTTCAACCTGCCTATCGGTAGATCACTCGGTTTCGCGTCTAATTCCACCGACTATGCGCCCTATTAAGACTCGCTTTCGCTTCGGCTCCACAGCTAAACTGTTTAACCTTGCCAGTAAAATTAACTCGTAGGTTCATTATGCAAAAGGCACGACGTCACTCCACTTAGGAGCTCCGACAGATTGTAAGCAACATGGTTTCAGGTTCTATTTCACCCTTCTATTCGAAGTACTTTTCATCTTTCCCTCACGGTACTAGTTCACTATCGGTCTCTGAGGAGTATTTAGCCTTACCGGAAGGTCCCGGTTAATTCAAACAGGATTCCACGTGTCCCGCTCTACTTAGGATTACTATTAAATTCAATTAAAATTGGATTTCATATACAGGATTATCACCTTCTATGATTGATTTTTCCAAATCATTCTACTATACAATTTTAATCTGTTTTAAACAGATGTATAGTATTCCTATAACCCCAATAAAGCCTAAACTTTATTGGTTTGGGCTGTTCCGATTTCGCTCGCCACTACTAACGGAATCATTTTTATTTTCTTTTCCTCCAGGTACTAAGATGTTTCAGTTCCCTGGGTTCGCCTCATAATGATGTTGTATTTCACAAATATTTGTGAAACAACAGGTTTTCCCATTCGGAAATCTGCAGATCCAATCGTGTTGCCAATACCTGCAGCTTATCGCAGCTTACCACGTCCTTCATCGCCTCTCAGAGCCAAGACATCCACCATGTGCTCTTATTTGTTTATTTCTAAAAGAAAGAAGAAAAAATTTTATTTGTTGGAATCATATGTCAAAGAACTTTTTAAAACGTGGAGAATATCGGAATTGAACCGATGACCTCCTGCGTGCAAAACAGGCGCTCTAGCCAGCTGAGCTAATCCCCCCTTATTTCTAGAGTAGTCTCGCGCGGACTTGAACCGCGGACCTATACATTATCAGTGTAGTGCTCTTACCAGCTAAGCTACGAGACTTCTTAGAATATTAGAAGAAGTTAAAGAGTTGAATATAAATAAAAGCATTATGTTTTCCCCTAAGAAAAAAACTTCTCTGAAAAAGGAGATATTCCAGCCACACCTTCCGGTACGGCTACCTTGTTACGACTTAGCCCTAGTTACCGATTTTACCCTAGGCAGCTCCTTTAACGGTCACTGACTTCAGATACCTCCGACTTCCATGGCTTGACGGGCGGTGTGTACAAGGCCCAGGAACGTATTCACCGCGTCATGGCTGATACGCGATTACTAGCGATTCCAGCTTCATAGAGTCGAGTTGCAGACTCCAATCCGAACTGAGACCGGTTTTAGAGATTCGCTTCTAGTCACCCAGTGGCTTCTCTCTGTACCGGCCATTGTAGCACGTGTGTGGCCCAAGACGTTAGGGCCATGATGATTTGACGTCATCCCCACCTTCCTCTCGATTTGCATCGGCAGTTTTGTTAGAGTTCCCAGCATAATCCGTTGGCAACTAACAATGGGGGTTGCGCTCGTTGCAGGACTTAACCCAACACCTCACGGCACGAGCTGACGACAACCATGCAGCACCTTGTACCCCGTCCGAAAACTAAACTGTTTCCAGCTTATTCGTGGTACATTTAAGCCTTGGTAAGGTTCCTCGCGTATTATCGAATTAAACCACGTGCTCCACCGCTTGTGCGGACCCCCGTCAATTCCTTTGAGTTTCAATCTTGCGATCGTACTCCCCAGGTGGATCACTTACCTCTTTCGATTGGCCACTGAATAAAAAAAACAATCCAACAGCTAGTGATCATCGTTTACAGCGTGGACTACCAGGGTATCTAATCCTGTTTGCTACCCACGCTTTCGTGCCTCAGCGTCAGTAAAGACTTAGCAATCTGCCTTCGCGATCGGTGTTCTGTGTGATATCTATGCATTTCACCGCTACACCACACATTCCAATTGCTCCAATCTTACTCTAGGCTGCTAGTATCAATAGCAATTTTACAGTTGAGCTGTAAGATTTCACTACTGACTTAACAAACCGCCTACGCACCCTTTAAACCCAATAAATCCGGATAACGCTTGTGTCCTCCGTATTACCGCGGCTGCTGGCACGGAGTTAGCCGACACTTATTCGTATAGTACCTTCAAGTTCTTACTAGTAAGAAATTTTATTTCTATACAAAAGCAGTTTACAACCCAGAAGGCCGTCGTCCTGCACGCGGAGTGGCTGGTTCAGAGTTTCCTCCATTGACCAATATTCCTCACTGCTGCCCTCCGTAAAGGTCTGGTCCGTGTCTCAGTACCAGTGTGGAGGATCACCCTCTCAGGCCCCCTACCGATAGCAGTCTTGGTAAGCCATTACCTCACCAACTAACTAATCGGGCGCACGCTCATCCTTTGCTACCAAAGGTTTTAACCCAAGGCTTTAATAAAATATTCAGGCGAAAATTTTATACTATGGGGTATTAATTCGAATTTCTACGAGCTATACCTTGGCAAAGGGTAGATTACGTACGTGTTACGCACCCGTTCGCCGGTCGCCGCCAAATAAGCAAACTTATTTTACGCTGCCCCTCGACTTGCATGTGTTAAGCCCTCCGCTAGCGTTCATCCTGAGCTAGGATCAAACTCTTCATTGTTGTTAATGTTTTAATTTCTCTCAGGGGAAAAACACAATAGCTTTCTACTTTCAATGAACAGTAAATACAAAGGTATAATAAATATTTTCTTTGGCAATAGAAATTATGAAGACTCTAAAAGACCTTATCAAGAAAGATATGAGTCCCGATTAAAAAAATTTAACAGCATAAGTCACACTACTTGGATAACTTTACGAGATTTCTTAATACCCCGACAAAGAAGAAGGGACGCCCATAGCAGTACTGAACAGTACTGAACAGTACAGGACTTCAAATTTATTATGAAATGGGAAAGAAGATATTATAAATTTATGTATAGAGGATATGCGCGGGAGGAACTACAAGACTATGGCAGTAGTATATGATATTATAATGCAAACCTGTAAAATAGAAGCTTATTACGTACTTAAATGCAATAGAAGCTTATTACGTACTTAAATGCAATAGAAGCTTATTACGTACTTAAATGCAATAGAAGCTTATTACGTACTTAAATGCAATAGAAGCTAAAAAAGACGAACAGATTACCGCTAGTTTTATTAGTGCATGTTGTGAAGGAGGAGCATGTTCAATGGGAGCAGATGAAGAGACATGTTTTAAAATTATAGGATTAAAGATGATTTATTTTATTATTCCCAAGATCTTCCATCGTAATAGATTTTAAAGAGAGAAAAAGAACTTTACCATTGATTCATGTTCTTAGTAAAAGTAATTCAAAATATAAAAAATGGATTATAGATTCTATCAAATCCCATAATAATGATACACAAAGAGTGCAAGAAATTTAGGGAGAAATTAAAAAATGAATGAGTTTCGTCAAGAAGCATTAAAACTTTTAGAACAATTTCCTTAAAAAATCGCGTTAAAGACTATGGTGAATTATAACGTAAGTACTGAAAAATCTATGGTAAAAAATTTAATGATTGTAGAATCTCCGACGAAAGTTAAGACTATACAGAATTATCTAGATAAATATAAATCTTTTGAAGTAGTATCAAGTTTTGGCCACATTGTTAATTTACCTGAGAAAAGTCTGGGAATAGACAGACATAATGATTTTGAACCTCTTTATGTAGTACCTAAAGATAAAAAAAAGATAGTTAAAAAACTTCAATCTTTGATTAAGAATCATGATATTATATGGTTGGCGTCTGACGAAGACCGAGAGGGAGAGGCGATCGCTTGGCATATTTATAATCAATTTAAAATCCCAGAAAATCAAATTCGTCGGATTGTGTTCCATGAAATAACGAAAAAATCTATACTACAAGCAATAGAAAAACCTAGACCTATAAATAAGAATTTGGTATATGCACAAAAAGCACGTAGAGTTCTTGACCGTTTAGTAGGTTTTGAGCTTTCTCCAGTGCTTTGGAAAAAAATAAAGAAAGGACTTTCTGCGGGACGTGTACAATCCGTAGCAGTACGTTTAATCGTAGAACGAGAAAAAGAAATCACCAACTTTAAAACTACATCTTTTTATAGAGTCAAATCTTTATTTTTATCAGAAAAGAAAAAATATTTTAAAGCACAACTAGAAAAAACTTTTATCAATAAAGAACTGGCAGAAAAATTCCTAAAAAAATGTATTTATGCTCATTTTTCGATAAATAAAATTGTAAAAAAACCTGTAAAAAAGAGTCCATTATCACCTTTTACAACTTCTAGTCTTCAGCAAGAAGCTTTTAGAAAATTAGGATACTCAGTTGAGTATACTATGCGGATGGTTCAACAGTTATATGAAGAAGGATATACAACTTATATTAGGACAGATAGTTTAAATATTTCAGACGACGCTATTTCTTCAATAAAAGATTTTATAATTAAAAACTTTGGGGAAAAATACCTTCATATTAGAAGAGATACTACCAAAAGTAAATCTGCACAAGAAGCCCATGAAGCCATTCGACCTACAGACGTAAGCAAATTTCATGTTAGCTATGATATAAATAAACAACGTCTTTATGAACTCATATGGCAACGGACTATTTCAGGACAAATGTCCGACGCTTTGTTGGAAAAAACTACTATATACATTAACACGCCAGAGAAGTATAATTTCCTTGCAAAGGGAGAAATAATTGTTTTCGATGGATTTTTAATACTTTATAAAAAGACAAAAGAAACAGATGAAAATTATCTTCCCAAACTTAAAGAGGGTGAAGTACTTAAAAATAAAAGTATTACAGCGATACAACGTTTTACTAAAAATTTTTCTCGTTATAGTGAAGCATCGTTAGTCGATACTTTAGAAACCCTTGGGATTGGTAGACCTTCTACATATGTTCCTACCATATTAACTATTAAAAAACGTAATTATATAAAAATAGAAGATCTAAAAGGAATAGAACAGAATTATGAAGTAATGACCCTTATTGGGAGTAAAATCAATAGTTATAATAAAACAGAATTGAGTGGAGGAAGTAAAAAGAAAATTATACCTACCGATATAGGGATAATAGTTAATGATTTTCTAATAGAAAATTTTAATCAAATTATTAATTACGACTTTACAGCTAAAATCGAAAATCATTTTGATCAAATATCGCAAGGGAACGAGGGATGGAATAACTTGATTAAGTCTTTCTATATAGGATTCCATTCAAAAATAGAATCTATTCTAAAAAATATCGGAAAAAATTATACAGAACGCCTACTTGGGAATGATTCAAAATCAGGAAAAAAAGTTTTTGCTAAAATCGGTCGTTTTGGACCCATGATACAGATGGGAGAAATAAAGGATAAGGAAAAACCGAAATTTTCCCCCTTATTAAAACATCAGCATATTCATCGGATTTCTTTAGAAGAAGCATTAAAACTTTTTGAATTTCCTAAGGTATTAGGAACTTTTGAGGAAAAAGAAATAATAATAAAAATCGGAAGATTTGGACCTTACATTCAATATTATGGAAAATCTATATCAATTCAAGAAGATAGTGGATATTGTGCTGATGAGATTACTTTGGAACAAGTTATTGAACTTATTAAAAAACAACGGAAGGAAAATGCAAAAAAGATTATACAACGTTTTGAAGAAATAAAACCACCTATAGAAATTGTAAATGGACGTTTTAGTCCATACATCCGACAAGGGAAAAATAATTACAAATTACCAAAAAACATACACGTAGAACAATTGAATCTTGAACAATGTAAAAAAATAATTGATGCATTAGTATATACAGCTAGAAAAAGACGTACATAAAATCGTTAACGAATTATCGAGTTGGGGGAAATTTGATCACGGGGCAATGATAGCTATAAAAAACAGAATATAATAAATCCATATCGTAATGGAAATCGTAATGGAAATCGTAATGGAAATCGTAATGGAAATCGTAATGGAAATCGTAATGGAAATCGTATTAGCATAAGAATGTAGACATGATAAGTGACTCCAAAATCAGTACGAATTATAGAAGAAAATGAGAGAATACTAGCAAATATTCCTCGTCAATTTGGAATTAACCTCAGATGTAGGACAAAAGCATAGACTATTATACTAATTAAAGCCCAAGTTTCTTTTGTATACCAACTACAGGATATTCCCCAACTATTATTACTCCTCCAAGGAAAGTTCCTACAGTTAATAATACGATAGTCTGGGACATTTCATTGATAAGATTTTCAATAGTTGGATTTTTTAATAAAGGTCGGAAAAGAATTAAAACAGTTAAACCTAAGAATCCTCCAACATAAAAAAAACCATAACTTGAAGTACATGAATAATTAGCCAATAATATTTAAGTACAGGCACAAGATGTGTAATTTCAGTATTCGTCATGTTAGCTATTCCCAGAAGTGCAGTGGTAGGGGATAAGCACACCAACTAATAAAAACTGCATAACCATTGCTCCATGGAGAATGGCCGTAAATATAGCAACGTAAGGCCAACCCAAAAGCATGAATAAAAAAGACTAAAACAGTAATCATCATTATGATACGTACCACTATTCTAATACTAAACAAGTCAGTAAAAGCTACTATAAGAAATAGTAGACCTAAAAGATTTAAATTTTGGGTTTCCAAGGTCTTAGATCATGACCATATTGATAATTAATGATTTTATACGCTGATTTACAAGAATTATATTTAAAGCTAATTTTTTAGCATATTAAGAGCCGGGGGATTCGTTCGTATCCAGACGGTACAAGTATGATTAACCTCATTAGGAAAAATTACTCTACCTGGAAAAGACCTGATATGAGGCCGAGGTTAAATCTATAATCGCCTTATCATATTGATTTCTTTGTGAAGGACTCTTTGCAGTGACCGGTAGACTTATTAAATTTACAAAGATTCATTAATGATGTATAAGCATTCTTATTAGCTTTGGTAATATTTAACAACTTATTTACTCCTTTAATTCCTACTTTTATAAAAGGTAGGTGGATATCATCCATCGTACAGCTTACCAATATAATCTTTCTTGTCAATTTGCAATTCTAGTGCCATAGTCTGTATAGGTTTAATCCTTCCAGATTGGTCTTGAACCAATAACCGACTGAATTTATGGTAATTGGGGATTGATAAACTCTATAAGAAAAAGGTTTAGCATATATCCCGATAAACATTCCCAAACCTAATAACATATATCATGATTCACTGAAAGATATGTACCCTTAGGATCATAACCGTATTGAAAAAATCGATACCCTTTATAAGAAAGTACATTATTCTATACTTTTTTTTATAATTTCCATCGTTAAGTGTTAATTCACTAGCAAAAGAAGAAGGACTGGAAGAACCAGGATAACGTTGAAATTCAAAACGATCCAAAGAAAAAGGAGTTTCGATAAAAATAGATCCATAACCTATGGAGATTTTAAGTTGATTGATTGGAAACTTCAGCAGTAATAGCAGATGGAAAATTTTCTTCTTGGTCTTTTGGAGATCTTTTATAATTCCATGACGAATTGTATCTGGGACCATCCATTGTAAAGATCCCATTTAATTTAAGTTATGAAGGAACGTTTTTTAGAATAATACCTTAAATTCCAGTTTTCATAATAGTATACTTTCCATTAACAGATGAAAGTAAGTATAGCTGACCCTTCTTCTGTACTATTTTCATTGTAGTAGGTGAGACAAAACTATTTAGTATTACCTGAGAAAAGGTCACATAACCTTTAGCGCCCTTAGAACATAGAGTTAAGGACTACCGTTAAAACGGTCATCTCACGAGCATGCGGTACATAATTAAAAATTGTGAAGATTAGCTAGCAAATAAGGTCTTTCATATACGAGAATGATTTTAAAAGTATTACTTGATATATTTATAGGTGGCACCTTCTCGAATGGACATCATTCAAGAAAAACCTATATATCTTGATATGGCACCACCTATCAAAATAAATACAAAAGCTAAATAAGCAAAGGCAATTTTTCTCGTCTACAAAGACAATATCTACCAATATTTACTATGAAACATAATAATAGAAGTATCATAATGGTTTAGAACCAACTAGATTAACTAGATTGGTAAATCATAGCCTTTGCTGTCGTCTAAGTACCTGTGGCCATGGAAAATGCAAAAACAAGAAGAAGAATGCCCATTAACCTAGTCGAAAATAATAAATTTAAAAGCTGCCGCATGTCTAAATTAGATCGGTTAAAAATGATAAGGAAGAAATGTTTAAAATCTTTTTCTTGAATAAAACTCGCAGACCCTGACACAAAATTATTTATATGCCACGTGATCATGGGGTTGAAGAGAGTACAGTACCTAGAGCGGGAATTGAACCCGCACGGTCACAATGACCACAGGATTTTAAGTCCTGCGTGTCTACCAATTCCACCATCCAGGCCTTATGTGTATTTAGACGATAGACGAGCGAAAAACGGGATTCGAACCCGCTACCCCGACCTTGGCAAGGTCGTGCTCTACCAACTGAGCTATTTTCGCAATAATTGACAAAGTCTTTTTTTTATTTCATTGAGTTTTATAAGGGCTTCTAGAGGAGTCAGCATATTTATATCAATACTAAGAATTTTTTCTAATATAGGATATAGCAACTTATCTGTTGATATTTGTTCAGACTTTAACTTTAATATCTTGATCATATTAAATTTGTCAATATGTTTTAATAATTGTTTAGCACGACTAATAACCATATTTGGCATTCCAGACATATTTGCTACATAAATTCCAAAACTGTGTGTACTATTTCCAGGTAATAGTTTATACATAAAAAGAATTTTGTCATCTAGTTCTTTTACCAAAATAGTATAATTCTTTATTCTTTGGAAATAAACAGACATTTCATTAAGTTCAGGATAATGTGTAGCAAATAATGTTTTAGGACGAGTTGAGTGTTTGTAAAGGTATTCAATTACCGACCAAGCTATAGAAATTCCATCATAATTGCTTGTACCTCTTCCTACTTCATCAAGTATTATCAAACTACGTTTTGAGAGATTATTTAAAATATTAGCTGTTTCATTCATCTCCACCATGAAAGTAGATTCCCCTAACGTTATATTATCATAAGCACCCACTCGGCTGAATATTTTATCCACCAATCCTAATTGTGCCCGTTTTGCAGGAACATAACTTCCAATTTGAGCCATAAGTACAATCAAAGCGGTTTGTCGTAAAAAAGCAGACTTTCCAGACATATTAGGTCCGGTGAGAATCAAAATTTGAGAAGATGCAGAATTTAACGATAAATCATTTGGAATATAAGAGACTCCTATTGGGAGATGTTTTTCTATAACTGGATGTCTTCCTTTCTCTATAAAAATATTTTTACTACTATCCATAATGGGACGAACATAATTGTATTCTTGAGAATTCTTAGTAAAAGATAATATAACATCTAAATATGCTATAAGTTTAGAGGCCTTTTGTAGAGATTCAATATACTCTCCAACAAAAGCAACTAATTCTTTAAATAATTTTTTTTCAAGAGTTAGAATTTTTTCTTCAGCCCCCAAAATCCGCATTTCATATTCATGAAGTTCTTCAGTAATATACCGTTCAGAATTGGATAATGTTTGTTTTCTTATCCAATTTTTTGGAATATTATTTTTATGAATATTTCGTATTTCTATATAAAATCCAAAAATTTTGTTAAAAGAAATTTTTAAACTTTGAATTCCCGTACGAATTCTTTCACGTTTACAAATATGATGTAAATAATCTTTACCAGAAGAAACCAAATAACGGAATTCGTCAAGTTCTTTTGAAAAAAATTCTGCAATAATATTTCCTTTTCCAATTTGTTGAGGAGGATCTTCATGTAAAGCTTTAGATATATGTTTATATAATATTCTAAAATTAGGAACAGATTTTCCTATTTCTTTTAAAAGATTATTCTGAGAAGTAGATAAAATTTTTTTTAGAGTATAAAAACTATCAAGAGATAAACATAAATTCATTAATTCACGAGGATTAATTTTTTCGGTAGAGACTTTTGAGATAAGACGTTCTATATCATTAAGAGAACAAAAAATATCAATAAGTTTATAACTTAAGTAAGGAAAAATTATAAATGTTTCTAATAAATCGTGACGAGACTGAATTGCAGATAATTCTTTAAGAGGGAACATCATCCATCTTTTTAATAATCTGGTCCCCATGGGAGTCAGTGTCCGATTCAGTACATCAAAAAGAGATATTCCATTAGGGTTATTTGAATGAAATATTTCAAGACTTCGAACAGTAAAATCATCCATCCACACGTATTGTTCTTCATCTATTCTACTTATTGATGACAGATGACTAATTTTAGTATTATGTGTGATTTCAAGATAAAATAATGTAGCTCCTGCTGCAATAATAGCATTATTGAGATGTTCTATTCCAAATCCTTTAAGAGAATGAGTTTTAAAGTGCTGAATGAGTTTTTCATAAGCCGAAGAATATTTAAACGCCCATTCTTCCATAGAATAGGTAAAATATTCTTTTTTTATAAATTTTTCAAATTCGTATTTTTTATTTTTTTGATAAATAATTTCACTAGGTGAAAAACGATGAATAATTTGATAAATAGATTGAAGATTATTCTCTGTAACGAGAAATTCTCCAGTAGAAATATCTAGAATTGCTAACCCAGCAGTTTCATTATTAAAATGAATTACAGCTAGAAAATTATTAGAACATTTTGGTAAAATACCATCATTTAAAACTACACCAGGCGTTATCAGACTAATTACTCCTCTTTTTACAAGTTTTTTAGTTGTTTTAGGATCTTCTAATTGATCACAAATTGCTACACGAAACCCAGCTAGTACAAGTTTTGGTAAATAGTTATCTAGTGCATGATAAGGAAATCCAGCAAGTTTTGTTTCAGATGATGAACCCTTAAAACGTTTAGTGAGAACAATATTCAGTGTTTTAGAACACTTAATAGCATCCTCATCAAAAGTTTCATAAAAATCTCCAACACGAAATAATAATAATGCATCTGGATATAATGATTTTATTTCAGTATATTGCCTCATTAGAGGCGTCTTTTTTAATTCTATGGAATTCAATGTATTAAAACTTAATTATGAAGCTTTATAATTATTTAATTTCTTTTCGACCATTTTGCCATCGATTTTTAAAATACTTTTATTTTGTTTTATATCAAACATAAAATCATTGAAAACTTTTTCACAAATTGTTCGTAACCCTCTTGCACCCACCCCAGTACTTAGCGATTGGGTTACAATTTTGTCAATGGCATCTTTAGTCAGAATTAAAGAAACATTATCCATCTCAAAGAGTTTTTTATACTGTTTAAGTAAAGCATTTTTAGGTTCAGTCATAATTCTATAAAGTGCGTGTGTATCCAAAGGATGCATGTAGGTAATCACTGGAAATCTACCAGTGAGTTCAGGAATAAGTCCAAAGTTTCTAACATCTGTAGCACTAATATGTTGGAAAATTTCATTGTGTTCTACACTAGAATGTGTCGTATTTTTATATCCTATAGATGAAAAATTCAATCGACTGGTAATAAGTCTATCAATACCTTCAAAAGATCCTCCTGCAATAAACAAAATATTTTTTGTATCTATTGGGATCATTTTCTGATCAGGATGTTTCCTTCCACCGTGAGGTGGAACATTTACCACGGATCCTTCTAATATTTTTAGAAAAGCTTGCTGCACTCCTTCTCCGGAAACATCTCTGGTAATAGAAGGATTATCTCCCTTTCGAGCAATTTTATCTATTTCATCAATAAATACTATACCCCGTTCAGCTGCTGTAATGTTGTAATCAGCTGCTTGTAGCAATCTCGTCAATATACTTTCCACATCTTCTCCAACATATCCTGCTTCAGTGAGAATTGTTGCATCTACGATAGTAAAAGGGACATTCAAAAAACGTGAAATGCTACGTGCCATAAGAGTTTTACCAGTTCCAGTTTTACCAATAATAAGAACGTTTGATTTTTCTATTTCGATTTCATTATGTTTATCTAATATGTCATGTGTTAACCTTTTATAGTGATTATAAACTGCTACAGAAATAATTTTTTTAGCTTCTTCTTGACAAATAATATATTTATCTAAAAACTTTTTTAGGTCCTTTGGGCTACTAATATTATAGCCTACAGAAGAAATATCTTCTTTTTTTTTATAAATTTTTTTGTTAATTAGATGGTGAGCTTGTTCGATGCAATTAACACATATATTACCATATAATCCGGTTAAAAATAATCCTGTATTGTTTTTTTTACATCCACAGAACATACACTTTTCCATGATATTTAAGTTATGTTGTTTTCAGGTTTTCTATATAAAACTTCATCTATCATTCCATATTTTTCAGCTTCATGAGACGTCATCCAATAATCTCTATTGGAATCATTTTCTACTTTTTCTATAGATTGTCCTGAATGTTGAGAAATAATCTCATAAAGTTCTTTTTTCAGTTTAATAATTTCACGTGTTGCAATTTCTATATCTGATGCATGACCTTGTGTTCCTCCTAATGGCTGATGAATCATAATTCTAGAATGTTTAAGACTTGCACGTTTTCCCTTAGTGCCTGCGCAAAGTAATACCGCTCCCATAGAAGCAGCTAGACCCGTACATACGGTAGCTATATCAGGGTTCAAGATTTGCATCGTATCATAAATTCCTAATCCTGCATAAACAGTTCCACCAGGAGAGTTTATATAAATCTGTATATCCTTATAGGAATCTACTGATTGTAAAAATAAAAGTTGTGCCTGTACTATATTAGCTACTTGATCATCTATAGATGAACCAAGAAAAATTATTCTGTCCATCATTAAACGGGAAAAAACATCCATTTGTGCTACGTTTAATTTTCGTTCTTCTACGATGTAAGGAGTTATGGAACTAATATAATTATCTAATAATATGCTATTTATAGAGCAATGATCAATAGCATATTTTCGAAATTCTTTTTTGTCAAACATCTTTTTTAAGCTACTTATTAAGAAAATATTACCACGAAATTTTTTTAATTGAACGTTCTCTTAAAACCTGTATTAAACTATTACGAAAGAGAAAATTAGACCTTTTGGGATATGAAAAGACGGATGCTTCAATATCTTAAGATTTTTTAATTTATGCGATAATTTCTTTTCAAATAAACGAGATCGTAAATCTTTTTAAAATTGTTCATATTAATTATCTTCTGAACATTTTTGACTTTTAGTATCTTTAATATAACGGGGAATATAACGGGTTAAAAAATTAAATCGAAATGTACTAGTTAAAACAACCGATAAAAAATTTCTCAACTACTTCAGTATAATTTTTTCAGATGTGTTTTTTAAACTTTCTATTAAAAGATTCTAAAGAAGTTACTTTATTTTCTCCAAAGACTGAAAAAAAAATATTTATTCAACGGAGCAGGATGAACTTAAAGAGATTTTCAAAACGTATTGGAAAATGATAAACTACAAATTTTACCAACTATTTTCGTATAAAAAGAGTTCAGAAGTATTTATATCGATAATATTTAGAAATTTGTAAACGGTTTTTTTAGGGAAATTTTTCAAAGCATATTCTAGGAAGATTTTCTCTATTATTAGAATGAATAGCTGTTATTTTACCTTGTATATAAGATGAATTTTTAAACCAAACCGTTGTTGAAACTTCTCTAGATTATGATGTATATCTTCCTCTTTTAATTCTTAAGGAATATGGGGGGATGTAAAATTGTGGAACGAGTCCTAATTCTTCTGCATTTACATAAAGAATATTTTTAGTCAAAATGTTTACGAGAATATGAAGTCCTTCTCTAGAGATCTAATCACTAATAGTGTATTTCTTCGTGAACTAATTTAATTATTTCAACTTGACCTTTTCTAAACCCAGTAAATTGTGCTTTAAAAGCTGATTTATTAAATGATACGGTTAATATTATATTAAGTTCATCCAATTGTTTATAATTAAAAAAACTAATATTTTTGCAACAGTTCTATAATTTTAAAAAGCTGGCGGATAAAATTCTTTGGAAAGAGTATAGCATAGGAATTGTGCTTACTAAGATAATTCATTACAGTTTTATAAAAATTTTGACAAGTGTTATTCTTACTTTCGGTATTGATAACTCTTATAAACATCACGATCAACAGCAACTTTTCTCAAGCAGTCTGATATGGTTGCGTCTGAATGGAGACGAATTATTAACGTCCAAGTATTTGTGCTTTTTTTATAATCTTATGTGTTTTTCCTATGGTGCATCAGATTATAATGCAAATAAATAAACCTGTTATTAAAAATCCCTGGTGTAGTATTTATAGCATGGGGGACCGAAATATTCCTAATTAGGACGCATGTGTGTACACACTATATTAGGTCTTTTAGGAGCTAATTTCTATAACGTTAGAGGACAAAATTATGTCTGAAGAAATTAACCTTAATCATAATGAAGAATATTACATCCGTGTTTTTAGCAAATTTTGGTCCTAGTCAATTAATTGTTATCCTGGCTCTTCTTTTATTTGGAGGAGAACTTCTGAAAGGTCTTGGTACAGGATTGAGAGAATTTAAAAAAGCTGCTCAGGGTGATGACTATGAAGAAAAAAAAAGAAAAGAAGGATACGACGTTATGATTTATAGCTATACATGGAAAATCAATCGGAAAAATCTAAGTATAAACATTCCTTAAGGATTTTTAATTTCGGATATTTTTTTATTAAATAATAAAATTTTTTTTCCCCAGAAGTTCTTTGTTTTTTATGATGTATAATACGAGTTTCAAAACAAAACTGAATATTTTTCAAGATCAATTTATGTATAGATGAAAATTTCATCATTTCTTCTTTTGAAGAAAAATATAAAATTACTAGTGAATCATCAAAAAATTCATATTTTATGGTTCTTATTAGCAAAAAATGATTTAATGTAATAAATTTTTCCCAAGACGTTTTTTCCTTCTCGGTAAGAAGATTCAAAAGTTTGATCATCAATAATTGATTAATTGATTTAATTATCTGCACAGGGATTGTTAGTATCCTTTAGGGAAGATAATTTAATTAAAGAAATTTCTATAGAAAGACGAGGATTCCGACTTAATTTATAATCTATATAAGCAAGGTGACAAATCTGTATTGCTTCTATTAAAAAATCTTTAGAAACGATTGATGCCTGTTGAATATACTTTTCTTTAAGTGATTCAACAACTTCCATTAAGGAAAGTCCATCTGAGTTTTTGGCCAATATAAGATATTTAAAATGTTGAGCCAATCCTTCTATAAAGAATTTTTCATCAAATCCATTCTGGAGTATTTCATGAAAAAGTAATAGAATTCCTGTAATATTATTGGAAAGCATCAAATCCACTGATTTAAAATAATATTCTTGATCAAGAATACCCAATTGATCTCTTATTAAAGTTGTAGTTAATTGCTTTCCTGAAAAGGATATAAGTCTATCAAATATGGATAGTGCATCCCGTAAAGATCCATCAGCATGTTGTGCAATCATATACAAAGACTCTATGTCGGTTTTAATTCCTTCTAACGAAGCAATTTGTTTTAGTTTTTTATAAATATTTTCTAAAGAAATCCTTCTAAAATCGTAAATTTGACACCTAGAAAGAATAGTAGGCAATATTTTATGTTTTTCAGTAGTAGAAAGTATAAAAATTGCATGTTCAGGAGGTTCTTCTAAAGTTTTTAAAAAAGCATTGAAGGCTGCTTGAGATAGCATATGAACTTCATCTATGATATATACTTTATATTTTCCCTGTTGAGGTGGAAAACGTAACTGATCTATTAAATTTCTTATATCATCTACTGAATTGTTAGAAGCAGCATCTAACTCAAAAACATTAAAATTATTTTCTAATATTTCTTTCTTGTGAGAAAGAATATTGACATTTCTAGCCAATATACGAGCGCAAGTAGTCTTTCCCACTCCTTTAGGACCACAAAATAAAAACGCATGAGCTAAACGATTATTCTTTATAGCTCTCTCTAGCGTATCAGTAACGGCTTTTTGTCCTACTACATCTTTAAAATCTTTAGGACGATACTTTATAGCTGAAACAATATAGGCTTGCATAATTAAATTAATATTTCTTTAATTTTAGCAGCAGCTTCTTTCAGTGTAACAACGTAGTGTACGCATAATCCACTATGATCTATCATATTTTTAGCTTCTTTAGCATTAGTTCCTTGTAAACGGACAATCAAAGGGACATGTATTCCTCCTTCTATAATTTTATCGGCAGCTATGATACCTTGGGCAATGGTATCACAACGTACAATACCTCCGAAAATATTAATGAATATAGCTGAAATGGTCTTATCTTTCAATAAAATACAAACAGCTTTTTCTACTCTATGTGCATCGGCGGTTCCTCCAACATCAAGGAAATTAGCGGGACTTCCCCCTGAAAATTTAATAAGATCCATAGTCGCCATAGCTAAACCTGCCCCATTAACAATACAGCCAACATTACTATCAAGTTTGACCAAATTAAAACCCGCTAAAGCAGCCTCTACTTCAGAGGGATCTTCCTCATCTATATCACGCAGAGCTGCATAGTCAGTATGTCTATAAAGAGCATTATCATCTATAACGACTTTAGTATCAACAGCTATAATATTATTATCAGAAGTTTTTAATAATGGATTAATCTCAATCATGGAAGCGTCTGATGCTACATAAGCCTTATAAAGCGTTTTGATAAAAATTATGAATTCTTTGAATACCTGGGTAGGTAATTTCATATTAAAAGCTATCTTTTTCGCTTGAAAGTCAAATATCCCATAGTACGGGTCTATCTCTTCTATAAAAATTTTTTCATGTGATTCTTTAGCTATTTGTTCAATATCTACACCTCCTTCGGTCGAATACATTATTATATTTTTTTCTTTATTTCTGTCTATGAGTATAGATATATAGTATTCTTTAATCTCACTTTTCCCTTTATAATAAACATCTTGTACAATCATTACACGATGTACTAGTTTTCCTTCTTTAGGAGTTTGAGGTGTAATCAAACGCATCCCTATAATTTTTGAGGATATTTCATAGACCTCTTTCAGAGATTTCGCCATTTTTATACCTCCTCCTTTTCCACGTCCTCCAGCATGTATTTGTGCTTTTACTATCCAAATATTGGACCCGGTTTTTTGAGTTATTTTTTTTGCCAGAGTTATGGCTTCATATGGTGTTCGTGCTACCATACCCAATGGAACCTTTATTCCAAAAGAGTGAAGTATGTTCTTTCCTTGATATTCATGTAAATTCATAAGACTTTATTATGAATGATGAGTTATTTTCAATCCGCTATTATAAAATTAAGTAGGGGGCACAGTACCACTACACGCAATTTACTACGTTATAACGAGGATCCGGCCTGATGGGGCGTCAAAAATAATAATTTGTCTCCATATTTTCCTGTTACCTAAACACTTATATATTTATGATAAAAAATTTATGAAAGTTGTCGTTGTTGGAGCTACAGGAATGGTAGGTAAAGTTATACTAAAAGTATTAGAAGAAAGAAAATTCCCGGTAACAGAATTAATCTTAGTTGCTTCAGAAAGATCTCTAGAAAAAGAAATTTGTTTCAAAGGTAAAAAATATAAACTTACTAGTCTAAAAAAAGCGATTAGGATGTTCCCTAACATTGCTTTATTTTCAGCTGGAAGTGAAATTTCAAAAGAATGGGCTCCTAAATTTGCTCAAATAGGAACTACAGTCATCGATAATTCTTCAGCTTGGAGGTTGGATTCTTCAAAAAAACTCGTTGTACCTGAAATTAACGCCCATAAACTAACAGAAAAAGATAAAATTATTGCTAATCCTAATTGTTCCACCATACAGTTAGTAATGGTTCTTAATCCATTGCATAAAAAATACGGAATAGAACGTGTCTTTATTTCTACTTATCAATCAGTCACAGGGACTGGAAAAAAAGCTGTAGATCAATTATTTGCTGAATCGAAAGGAAAATATGGTGAACGTATTTATCCATACCCAATTTACCAAAATGCCATTCCACAGTGCGATTCTTTTGAAGAAAATGGATATACTAAAGAAGAACTTAAATTGATAAGAGAACCAAAGAAAATTATGGGCGTAAAAAATATGGGGGTGAGTGCCACAGCAGTTCGTGTTCCAGTGATCGGAGGACATTCTGAAAGTGTACAGATTTCTTTAAAAAAAGACTTTGAACTAGATGAATTACGAAAAATATTGAAAAATACACCAGGATTAATACTACAAGATAATCCTAAAAATAATTATTATCCCATGCCAATTCATTCCGGAGGAAAAGACGAAGTATTTGTAGGAAGATTGCGGAGGGATTTTTCACAAGAAAATAGCTTATTACTTTGGTTAGTCGCTGATAATTTGCGAAAAGGTGCAGCCACTAACGCAATACAAATTGCAGAGTATTTGATAAATCATAAACTTATACAGTAGAAGATTTCCCTAAACTACCCTTATGAATATTTACAGTAATAAAAATTTTAAAATAAAAAGTCTATTGAGATTACAAAAAAAATCCGGACTTCGTATAGAGCAACATATTATTATTGTAGAAGGCCTAAGAGAAATTGAAAAAGCGTTACAAGGAAATTATCAACCTAAAGAAATTTTTATCTGTAAAGATATTACTGAAAAGATAAATGTTCTACAACATTTTCCTAGAATTATAGAAATTAGCCGTAAAGTTTTTGAACAAATTGCTTATAGAAAAAAAAGCGGAGGATTAATAGGTATTTTTTATCGGCACGCTATTAAATTGGATAATTTTAATATAAGCAAGGCATTATTTTTGCTAATTCTTGATGGTATTGAAAAACCTGGAAATTTAGGCGCTATTTTTAGAAGTGCTGAAGCTATAGATTTAGATGGTATTATACTTTATAAATCTAAAACAGATCTTTTTCATCCCAATGTAATACGAGCAAGCTTAGGAACAGTATTTACCCAAAAAATAATAGAAATAGCACCTTCAAAATTCTTTTTTTGGATAAAAAAAAATAAGGTCCAACTTATAGTTTCTTCACTTAGAAATGATGCGACTAATTTATATAATAGTGATTTAAGATCAAAAATTGCTGTTGTGATAGGATCAGAATCTTTTGGGGCTTCAAAAGAAATAATTAAAGCATCCGATCAAATATTAAAAATTCCTATGCGGGGAAATATTGATTCATTAAATGTAAGTAATGCTGCAGCTGTAATCCTTTTTGAGGCCTTTCGTCAGCGTTTATATGTATTACACTCGTTGTAATACTAAAACAACTACAACTAAATGAAAAATCATTTTATAGAACTTTACAACAATGGCTATTCTGTACAAACGAATGGATTAAAAATTATTTTTCTACAAAAAACAGATCTATTTTTTTTCTACAAAATTTGTGTATATGTTCCGAAAAAATTTATTAAAAGCGCAGTAAAAAGAAATCTAGTTAAACGAAGAATCATAAACGCCTATATCCGAAAGTTTTTAAAAAAAAATGGGCAAACCTCTTATTTAATATTAATTCTTTGGATGAAGAAAGAACTGACGAAAGTTCAGGAAATAGAAATGTATATTAATATAGAAAAAATCTTTTACTTCTTTTTATTAGGAACCCACATGATAAAAACCAAACAATATTAAAAAAATTGAATAGTACTAATAAACGCACCTTGTACTCTCTTTATAGTAATACTATATTTTTTTTTTTCTCTTTTTAAGACGTTTTATATTTTTTGGGCTCAACCGAGTGTTACCATAAGTACCTCTATTAATTTTTCCACGACGTGTTTTTTTATCTCCCTTTCCCATGTTATATGTATTTTTTTTATAGTCTAAATATAACAAAGTTATTCTTAAAATCGTGAACTAAGGTTAAATAAACAACATTTCGCAGGCTTTAGTAAGATACTCACAAAGTTTTTCAGCTTCTTCTATGGTATTATAAACAGCAAAACTAGCTCTAATGGTTCCAATTGTTCCTAAAGCTTTCATAAGTGGTTGGGCACAATGATGACCAGTGCGTACTGCAATTCCCATTCTATCTAGAAGACTACCTATATCAAACGGGTGTACTCCAGATAAATTAAAAGATACGATAGTTGAACGTGGTGCAGTATCTGCATACTGGTAAATACCATTTAATGAATTTAAATGACGACTTACTTCTTTTAGAAGATAATCTTCGTAAGATTTAATCCTGTCCAGACCGATATTTTCTATAAAAAATAATGCGCTTTCCCAAGCAATAATTCCAGCAATATTTGGTGTTCCAGCTTCGAATTTAAAAGGTAATTCAGCATAAATAGTTTGATCAAAATTTACCTCTTTAATCATTTCACCTCCTCCTTGCCAAGGAGAGAATTTTTCAAGCAAATTCTTTTTTCCATATAATACTCCTGTCCCTGTAGGACCATACATTTTATGAGCCGAAAAAGCATAAAAGTCAACATCTAAATCTTGGACATCTATTTGAGTATGTGCAAGTGCTTGAGCTCCATCAATAAAGACCCAAGCACCTTGATTATGTACTTTTTGGATAATTTTTTTTATCGGATTTATTACTCCTAACACATTAGAAATGTGATTTAGAGAAACGATACGCGTTCGTTCAGTTAAAAGTCTATCTAAGACTTCTATACATAAACAACCATTTGGATCTATTGGAATAATATTCAAATGGGCGTTTTTGCGTTGGCATAACATTTGCCATGGTACAATATTAGAGTGATGCTCAAGTTCTGAAAGTATAATATCATCTCCTTCATGTATAAAATCATTCATAGCGTACGCTATTAAATTAATAGATTCAGTTGTACCCTTAGTAAATATTATTTCCTGCACACTAAAAGAATTGATAAATCTGTGTATATGCTCACGACTTCTCTCCATAGCTTCTGTAGCCACTTGACTCATATAGTGAATCCCACGATGCACATTAGAATTCATTGTGCTATAATATTTATTTATAGCACTGATAACTTCCATCGGTTTTTGAGTGGTGGCTGCGTTGTCTAAATATATCCAAGGGTGATCATAGACTTTCTTAGAAAGAATCGGAAAATTTTTTCTGATGTCACGTATTTCTGATGGTGATAACATTCTGAGGTTTATAAATAAAAATTAAGATAGACATTCATTTTTTTACTTATGATTTCATAAATATGTTTCTTTAGTTTTGGAATAGGAATATGTTCTAACACCTCTTGAACAAAAGCAAACATCAATTGTGCACGAGCCTCTTTTTCCGAAATACCACGTGAACGAAAATAAAAAATAGCTTGTTCGTTAAACTTACCAATAGTACAACCGTGTGAGCATAGGACATCGTCGGCAAAAATTTCAAGGTGAGGCTTTGTCTTTACAGAAGTTTTTCTGGAGAGTAAAATATTGTTATTCCGTTGAAAAGCATCAGTTTTTTTTGCTTCTTTACGAACTATTATTTTTCCATTAAAAACACCTTTAGCTTTATCATCAAATATACCTTTGTAGATTTCATTACTTTTACCATTAGGATAAGCATGTTCTATTACAGTATGATGATCCACCAAAATTTTTCCATGAAGAATACTAATACCATTAAGTTTTGAACAGACTTTTGAATCACGTTGATAAATATGTAAATTGTTCCTAACTAGTTTTCCTCCAAAAGAAAAAGTACTTATAGAACACTTGCTTTTAAACTTTTGATAAATAAACGTCTGATCTATTAAAGAAGATTTAGAAATCTCATTCTGTATTTTAAAATATTCTAAATGACTATGAGTATCCGTATATATCTCTGTTACAGAATTGCTTAATGGAATATCTGATCCTAATGTATAATGTTTTTCTATAATTTCTGCGTAAGATCCTTTTCCTAAAATTACCAAGTTTCGAGGAAAAATAAGTGTATAGTGGGAATCTACCCCACTAGAAAAGTATACTAGTTGGATCGGATGTTCTACTCTTAGACCATCTGGTATGTGTATATAGGCCACATCTTGGGCTAAAGCGGTATTCAGAGCATTGAATCCATCTTGCGATGAAGAAAGTTTAGCATAATAAGCTATAATATAAACATATTTTTCTGGAGAAAGTCCATGAGAAAAAACACAAATGTTTTTGTATCGTTGTGTGGGTTTGGAAAACCGTGCACTATACACCCCATTTACGAATACTAATCGGTAACTATCAGTAGTATATAATAAATGAGGCTGTATATCTTTCCATTCTATAGAAGTATTATGAGAAAACATATAATCACGATTTAATAATGGGATGTTCCATGCTTCAATCGTGGTAAATACTTTTTTTTTTAATGTTTTTATAGCGTCAAAACGAAGTGTATGAAAATATTCATGCCAAGGTATTTTCTTCTTGAAATAAGAAGAGATAATCTTTTTTTTTATATCTATCATTAATGAGTTTTTATCCAATCATAACCTTTTTTTTCTAGTTCCATCGTCAGTTTTTTGTCCCCTGATTTAACTATTTGACCTTGGTATAATACATGAACATAATCTGGAACAATATACTGCAAAATCCGATTATAATGCGTAATTATTAAAAGAGCATTTTCCCTATTTTTTAGGCTATTTATTCCATTAGCTACTATTCTGAGTGCATCAATATCCAGTCCGGAGTCTGTTTCATCAAGAATAGCCAATTTAGGTTCTAACATAGCCATTTGAAAAATTTCTGTTAGTTTTTTTTCTCCTCCTGAGAAACCCTCGTTGATAGAACGATAAAGTAAATTTTTGTCTATTCCTAAAAGGGTAGAGTTTTTATGAATTTTCTTTAGCATCTCAGTAGCAGTCATCTCTTCCAATCCCTTAGCTTCCCTAAAGGAGTTTATAGCTGTCCTAATAAAATTTGTTATAGACACTCCTGGTATTTCTATCGGATATTGAAAAGAAAGGAATATACCTAAATGAGCACGCTTTTCTGGGGAATATTTTAACAGATTTTTTCCTTCGAAAAATATGCTTCCATGAGTTACTTCGTAACCTTCTTTTCCAGCAATAATAGAAGATAGCGTACTTTTTCCCGAACCATTAGGTCCCATAATGGCATGAATTTCTCCTTTCTTAATTTTCAAATTTATTCCTCTAAGAATCTTTTTTTCTTTTATCCGAACATGAAGATCAATGATATTTAACATAATTACAGAATCTTACTATACTCTTGATTAGAGAACTATCCGACTGATCCTTCTAAAGAAATTTCTAATAGTTTTTTGGCTTCCACAGAAAATTCCATAGGCAATTTATTAAGTACTTCTTTGCTAAAACCGTTAACGATAAGGGCTATAGCCTTTTCTTTATTTATTCCTCTTTGATTGCAAAAAAAAATCTGATCTTCTCCAATTTTCGATGTGGTAGCTTCATGTTCTATCTTTGCAGAAGGATTGTTCACTTCGATATAAGGGAAGGTGTGGGCTCCGCATTTATTTCCAATAAGTAGTGAATCACATTGAGAAAAATTTCTTGCATTTTCCGCTTGTTGGGAAACCTTTACTAATCCTCGATAACTATTTTGTGATTTTCCGTCAGAAATTCCTTTCGAAATAATGGTACTTTTTGTATTATTCCCAATATGGATCATCTTAGTTCCGGTATCTGCTTGTTGAAAATTTTTTGTCACAGCTACTGAATAAAATTCTCCCATTGAATAATCTCCTTGCAAAATGCAAGATGGATATTTCCACGTTACGGAAGAACCAGTTTCTACTTGCGTCCAGGAAATTTTAGATCGGGTTTCGCAAATTCCCCTTTTCGTGACAAAGTTATAAACTCCTCCCTTTCCGTCTTTATCTCCAGGAAACCAATTTTGCACTGTCGAATATTTAATTTCAGCATCTTCTAACGAAATAAGTTCTACGACGGCAGCATGTAACTGATTTTCCTCTCGTCTTGAAGCAGTACATCCTTCCAAATAACTGACATAAGCCCCTTTACCAGCGATAACTAATGTCCGTTCAAATTGTCCAGTCCCTTCTTCGTTAATACGGAAATAAGTAGAAAGTTCCATTGGACAATGAACTCCATCTGGTATATAACAAAACGAACCATCAGAAAATACTGCAGAATTTAACGCGGCATAGAAATTATCTCTTATTGGTACTACCGTTCCAATGTATTTCCTTACTAATTCAGGATACTTATGTATAGCTTCATTTATTGAACAAAAAATAATACCTTTTTTTGATAAAGTTTTTTTGAAAGTAGTCGTTACAGATATAGAGTCTATTACTACATCTAGAGCAACTCCCGCCATATACTTTTGTTCTGAAAGAGGAATTCCAAGTTTATTAAAAGTTTCTAATAAATAAGAATCCACTTTATCCAAACTATTGACAGTAGTTTTTCTTTTAGGAGCAGAATAATAACTAATATCTTGATAATTAAGTTTTTGATATTTAATCTTAGCCCATTCAGGCTCTTTCATTTCTTTCCATATTTTAAAGGCCTCTAGTCGCCACTGCATCATCCAATTTGGCTCATCTCTTTTTTTTGAAAGAGAAACAATAACCTTTTCGTTGAGACCTTTAGGAAATTTATAAGAATCTAGTTGAGAATAAAAACCATACTTATATTCATATTCGGTAATCTTCTTAAGAAGGTCTTGTTTCATCTTAAGCGGAGAAACTCCTAACGCAACCACAAGTACGTTCAGCATTCGGGTTGTAAAAACCTCTGCAACCTACAGATTTGATTTCTCCTTCCTTAAATACTTTGTCTTTAGATAAACCTTCTTCTGGCATAAATTTTTTTTTATACAGAATAATCACTGTAGTGAGTATCTATATATACTATTTATCATAGAGAACTCAGAGAGAAAGTATAAACATATTGGGATGAAGTTAAATTATTTAGTTGCATCCTTTACACGAGCGTTCTAAGCCCAAGATGGGACTATAGCTTCAGTATAATTAACCTAATACATAAAGATTTGTTACGTTTCCCGGAGACCGCTTTACTATTTTTCCACAATTAGTTTATAGTAAAGCTATATCATTACGATTACTGTAGAATATTTTGGGGCAATCATATTCGTGTGACGTTATATACCTGCGTTTGCGATAGACGTCGAAATTTAGACGTAACTTCTGTATTATCGCTAAGATAGACGTAACTTCTGTATTATCGCTAAGATAGACGTAACTTCTGTATTATCGCTAAGATAGACGTAACTTCTGTATTATCGCTAAGATAGACCATGGAAAGAGCACCTTGGCAGATCGTTTGCTAGAACGAACGGGATGAGAACGAACGGGATGATAAAGAAAAACCAATTTCTTGATGACATGGACCTTGAACGATAACGTGGTATTACCATTAAAAGTCACGCTATTCAAATGAATTATAAAGGAACCGATAACCTTATTGATACTCCTGGACATGTACCTCAGAAGTATCGCGATCCATTACGTGAAGGAGCTTTATTGATAGTGGATGCTGTGCAAAGCATCCAAGCCCAAACTATAAAATAATCCCTATACTTAATCAAATAGATTTCCCAGTATAGAATACTGAAAGAGTTATTGTCATAAATAATTTATGCTAGCGCTAAAAAAAATATAGTAATTGAATACTATATCTCCATTACAAGCGTTGATTTTTGATTCGATCTATACGAGGAGTAGAGGCTTATTTTCGCGTTATGAATGGTGAAAAGGACAGAAGATAAAATTCATGGGAACTTAAAAAATTTGTTCTGTAGATGAAATTGGAATTTTTAAATAAATGGTACTGGAATAAGATAGCCTACATTTCCAGGAATAAAAAATGTTTTAGAAATTAAAGTAGGTGATACTTTTACCTAAATTGATAATACAGCAAAAAATACAATAAAAGGGTTTAAAGAAGTAAAACCTATGGTATTTGCAGGAGTTTATCCAGTAGATAGTAAAGACTATGAAGAGTTGCGTACCTCCATTGAAAAATTACGATGTTTCTCTCACTTTTATTCAAGAATATTCCATAGCTCTTGGTTTTCGATGCGGATTTTTAGGTATATGGAAATAAAACAAGATCGTTTGCATCGTGAAACAATTAAGGCATTTAGAAAATATAGCTAAATGTTACGTAGTAGATATTTCACGAAAAAAAATGCGGAAAATTGAAATACCGCAATTTTATGACCATGCTTAAATTAGAGTATTAAAAAAATAAAGTTGTATATTTATTATTTATTTTAATCCCCTTACCATGTATGTCATTGTAGAGATAGCAGGGTTACAATATAAAGTTTACCAAGACAGATTCGTATATATTCCTCGGTTAAAACAAAAAGAGGGAGAAAATGTAACTTTTAATCGAGTTCTTTTACTAGAGAGGTCTGGGTCTGTTACCATAGGTACTCCATTTATAAAGAAAATACAAGTAATAGGAAAGGTCCTTTCGCATATTAAATCGGATAAAATCATAGTTTTTAAAAAAAAAAGAAGAAAAGGATATAAGATAAAACAGGGTCATAGACAGAAACTTACCAAATTAAAAATTATTTCCATCAATACTCAATAAATATATTCTAATGGCTCATAAAAAAGGAGTAGGAAGTTCAAAAAATGGACGAGACTCAGCAAGTAAACGATTAGGAATAAAAATCTTTGGAGGTCAAAAGGTACAGCCTGGTAATATTATTGTTCGTCAAAGAGGAACTAAACACCGGCCTGGGAATCTAGTTTTTATGGGTAAAGATCATACTTTACACGCTGCAGAATTCGGATTAGTGAAGTTTTATAAAAAAAAAGGAAATTCATACGTGTCTGTCATTAAAATGGATAAATAAAAATCCATCAATTACTGGGTAGCTCAGAAGGATAGAGCAATAGTTTCCTAAACTATTTGTCGCGGGTTAGAATCCCGCCCTGGTTGCAGTTTAAATATTTTTTCCCATTGTTTCACGTAACAAATATACTTAATAATTATATGTTACCAGTATCATTTATACGAGAAAACCGGGAAAAAGTCATTGAAGGACTGAAAACACGGAAATTTTATAACATTTATTTAATTGATAGAATATTATCTCTAGATAAGGAAAAAAGAAAAATACAATTTAAATATAATGAATATCTGGCAGCTTCCAATAATCTCTCTAAAGAGATCGGTAAACTTTTCACAAATGGTAAAGGGACACAATCACTTCGTTCCCAATCTTTAAAATTAAAGTCAGAAATACATGAACTTAATAAAAAACTTTACCAAAAGTCAAAGCTACTAAAGGAAGCTTTGCTTAAAATTCCTAATATTCCTTATAAATTAGTTTCTGAAACAAATGATATTCTTTATAATTGTCATTCTTCCCATTTATTAAATAAAAAGAAGCTTTCTCATTGGGAACTTGCTAATAAATTTCATCTTATCGATTGTCAATTAGGTGCAACCATAAGTCAATCAGGTTTTCCTGTATATATTGGTCAAGGGGCTCGGTTACAACGAGCACTGGTACAATATTTTCTTGATCAAAATATTCGTGCAGGTTATATAGAGTACGCTTTACCGTATCTAGTAAATGAATCTTCGGTACAAGGTACTGGACAATTGCCTGATAAAGAAGAACAAATGTATTATATAACTCGAGACTTTTTGTATCTAATTCCAACTGGAGAGATACCATTAATAAATTGTTTTCGTGATAAAATTTTGCCCGAAAATAAATTACCTATTAAAGCTACTACTTATACACCTTGTTTTCGAAGGGAGGCGGGTTCCTATGGAGCTAATGTTCGAGGACTTAATAGATTACATCAATTCGATAAAGTAGAAATTGTACAGATTTCGACCCCTGATACTTCTTATGATATTTTAGAAGAAATGGTCAAATATGTTCAAGGACTTTTAATGAATTTAAATTTCCCCTTTCGATTGTTACGATTATGTGGTAGAGATATAGGTTTTACGTCGTCTCTTACGTATGATTTAGAAATATATTCAGATATACAGAAACGTTGGTTAGAAGTTAGTTCTATATCTAATTGTACTGATTTTCAAACTAATAGACTTAATATACGATATAAAAATAACGTCGGAAAAATCCTGTTTTGCCATGCTCTGAATGGAAGTGCTTTAGCATTACCAAGAATTTTAGCAGTTCTTTTAGAAGAGAATCAGTATGAAAAAGAAATTCTTATTCCCAATGTCCTCGTTTCCTATACGGGATTTGAAAAAATTACTCTTCCTTTTTGAGGTTTTATGAAAGTCACGGAATACATCGAACGTGCTAAAAACACATTATTATCTTTCGAGCTTCTTCCACCTTTAAAAGGAAGAAGTATTTTAGATGTTTTTGATGTGCTTGATCCTCTGATGGAATTTAATCCTCCTTTTATAAATGTTACTTATCATCGTGATGAATATGGAATAAAGAAAAAATTTTCTAGAAGACCAGGTACCATGGCTATATGTGCAGCTATTATGAATAAGTACGGAGTAGATACCGTTCCCCATATGCTTTGTGGAGGATTTAACAAAAAAATGACCGAAAAGATTTTAATAGATCTATGGTTCTCAGGCATCAGAAATATTTTCGTGCTTAGAGGAGATCCGATGAATTTTGAAAAAAAAAATGTACCGGAACATAATGTACATAACCATTCGGTTGATTTGGTCAAACAAATATACGACCTAAATCAGGGAATATATCTAGATAAAAACTTTATAGGTGTACATCCCACAGATTTCTGTATAGGTGTAACTGGTTATCCAGAAAAACATTTTGAATCTCCTAATCTTAATGAAGATATTTTTCATCTAAGGAAAAAGATTACATCTGGAGCAGACTATATTATTACACAAATGTTTTTTGATAATACAAAATATTTTAATTTCGTATATCGTTGTAGGTTGGAAGGATTAACTGTACCTATTATTCCTGGAATAAAGCCCATTTCTTCCAAATACCAACTTTGGAATATTCCTGCTAATTTTTATATCAATCTACCTCATGAACTTGTTCGTGAAGTGCAACGGGCTAAGAATAATAAATATGTATCTCGTATAGGCATAGAATGGGCTATTCAACAATCCATAGAACTAAAAAAATCCGGTATACCTGTGATACACTATTATACTATGAGTAACCCTCATAACGTTTCTGAAATAGTGAAAAATATTTGTTAATAACATACTATCCAGAAATGTTCTGGATAATAATTGACCTATAAAGTCTTATGGAAGAGGTTCAAAAAATTCTTTCTCTTAGTCATAAAGAAATGGAAAAATCTCTAGAACATATTAAAAAATCTTTTTACAAGATCCGTACTGGAAAAGCTCATCCAAATCTGCTTGACACAATAAAAGTAGAATATTACGGAGTTATTACTGCATTAAATAAAATAGCCAACATTAGTATCATAGATTCTACAACTTTAAGTATTTATCCTTGGGAACGTAGTCTATTGTCTTCTATAGAGAGAGCTATAATTAATGCTAATATAGGATTTACCCCAATGAATAATGGAGAAGCTATTATTATTCATTTACCACCTATGACGGAAGAACGTAGAAAAGAATTAGTGAAAATAGCTAAGGAAGAAGCAGAATTAGGAAAAGTAAGTATTCGAAATGTCAGAAAAGAAACTAACCATCTTTTAAAGAAAAACAAAAATATTTCTGAAGATTTGTTAGAACTTTCTGAAGAGAAAGTGCAAAAAATTACCAATACTTATATTCATCAAATAGATGAACTTCTTGCTGTCAAAGCAAAAGAAATTATGACGATATAATCCTTTAATGAAAGTCTTTTCTATTAAAGAGTTACTGTCTGAAAGTACATCTCTTCTGACAAAAGAAGTTTTTGTCAATGGTTGGGTCAAATCTTTTAGAAGTAGACGTTTTATTGATTTGAATGATGGTTCGACTATAAAAGATTTACAAATAGTAATAGAAGGGTCAAAATTTTCTGAAGATTTTCTAAAAAAAATTACTATAGGCATTGCTTTACGAGTTTTTGGAACTATTGTAATAAGTTTAGGAAAAAAACAATCTATTGAAATTCTGGCTAAAGAAATTAAAATATATAGCGAAATATACCATAATGACTTCCGAGGAACTATTTTACAACCCAAACATCATAGCTTAGAAAAGCTTCGAGAACAAGCTCATCTTCGTTTTAGGACACGATTGTTTAGTGCTATTATGAGGATTAGACATCAATTGGCTTTTTCTATACATAATTTTTTTCATCAACATAATTTCTATTATATACATACTCCCATTATTACGACTTCGGACGCTGAAGGCGCTGGTCAAATGTTCAGAATTACTTCTTTTAAACTGGAAAATATTACGAATCATGTAGATGATTTCTTTGGGTGTTCTACATATCTGACCGTATCTGGACAACTTGCAGGAGAAACTGCTGCTATGGCTTTAGGAAAGATTTATACGTTCGGACCGACTTTTCGTGCAGAAAATTCCAATACTTCACGACATCTATCCGAATTTTGGATGGTAGAACCTGAAATGGCCTTCTATGAATTAGAAGACAATATGGATTTAGCCGAAACTCTTCTCAAGAGTCTCCTAAATGATGTTTTAAATAATTGCGTTGAAGATTTAGATTTTCTTAATTGGTATTTTATTAAAAAAAAATTTTACGGACAAAATATTGTCGAAATTTTATACTTTATAAAGCAACACTCTTTTGCTAGGGTTAGTTACAGCGAAGCTATTGAGATTTTATTATCTAGTAATAAGAAAGGTCAATTTAAATATTCACCCCAATGGGGAATGGATTTACAATCAGAACATGAACGATTTTTGGTCGAAAAATATTTTTGTGTTCCGGTTATTATATTTGATTATCCAGCAGACATTAAGGCTTTTTATATGCGAATAAATGATGATAGTAAGACCGTTAGAGCCATGGATGTACTCTTTCCTAGAATAGGAGAAATTATAGGAGGGTCTCAACGTGAAGAGAGATATGATATTTTATTAAATCGTCTTAAAGCATTTAATATCGATGAAAAAGTCCTTTGGTGGTATTTAGACACCCGTCGATTCGGTTCAGCTCCGCATAGTGGGTTCGGTTTAGGTTTGGAACGTCTTGTGCAATTTACTACAGGTATGAGCAATATTAGAGATGTCATTCCTTATCCTAGAACTCCTAAACATGCAGATTTTTAGAAAATGTTTAAACAAAACTTGCAGCAGAAAGTTCAACAAAAACTTTCGCCGAAACAGATTCAATTCATGAAACTTGTACAGCTTCCTGTTTTAGCTTTCGAAGAGAGACTTCACCAAGAAATTGAAGAAAATCCTGTATTAGAATCTTGTAGAAATGAAGAAGGTGAACATTCTGATGAATTCTCCTCTTTGGAAGAAGAGGAAGATGCTAAAATTATAGATGTCTCTGATGTAAATATTGATGCATATCTCAGTGATGATGATCTTCCAGATTATAGAACCCTAAGTTATTATGATAAAATTATCTCCTTTTCTACGGGAACTATGAATAGTTTTTATGACCATCTTAAACAGCAGTTACATGTTTTTAAATTGAGTGATAAAGATGTTATTATAGTAGATTTTATTTTAGGAAACTTGGATGAAGATGGTTATTTACGTAGAAAACCTGAGGATTTATCCGATGATATCACCTGGACAACAGGAATAAAAGTGGATAAAGAAAAAGTAAACAATTTACTTGGAAATTGCGTTAAAAAATTATATCCTTTAGGAATAGGTGCAAAAGATCTTAAGGAGTGTCTTTTAATTCAAATACAAAAGAAACCTTCAAGTCCATCAATTGATTTAGCAACAAATATTCTACTACTGGATTTTGAGTCTTTTTCTAAAAAACATTATGAAAAGTTGCAGGAACGTTATCATGTAACATATGAAATGCTTCGAAAAGCTCTTTCTCATATAGAACGTTTAGATCCAAAGCCTGGTAAAACATATGCGAACTTGCAGTATGCTACAACACATATAGTTCCTGATTTTTTACTTAATATTGTAAATGGTGAATTAGAAATTTCTTTAACTAAACCTAGTTCATTAGAACTTAGAATATCGCCTTCATATGTAGAGATGTTTCGTTCATATCAGCAAGGTCATAAGTCTTTTTATCATCCCGTCCGTTTTATTAAACAAAAACTTGATGCAGCAAAATGGTTTCTCGATGCGGTTAAACATAGAGAACAAACTTTGTTATTAACAATGAATGCTATTATTGATTATCAAAAGGAATATTTTCTGAGTGGGGACAAGAAAAAAATTCGTCCAATGGTATTGAAAGATATCGCTATCCACATAAACATGGATATTTCCACTATATCGCGAGTGGTAAATAGTAAATATCTTGAAACCCCTTATGGTCTCTTTCTTCTAAAATATTTTTTTTCTGACAAAATGATTAATCAAAAGGGAGAAGAAATTTCAACCATTGAGATAAGAAATATACTATACAATTTTATTACTCAAGAGAATAAAAAATTACCTTTTACCGATGAAAAATTAACTACTTTACTTAGAGAAAAAGGCTATCATATAGCTCGGAGGACTGTATCAAAATATAGAGAGCAGCTTAATATTCCTGTAGCACGATTGCGAAAATTTGTTTTATGTCACCATTGAATATGACTCCTTTATACTATGTGGACATTGAGTAGACCAACGTGTCCTAGATCATCTTATTACACATCTCCATTCCCTCAGGGAGAACTTACTGCAGCTGTAGATGCTTGTACCTTATAATTTATGATTGGCGTTATGAGCAATTTCTACAACGTACTAAGATAGAAAAATAAAATTTGAACTAATTTTGTACTAAAAAATTATTATATTTACAATTGTATTGCGGGGTGGAGCAGTTGGTAGCTCGTCGGGCTCATAATCCGAAGGTCACAGGTTCGAATCCTGTCCCCGCTACTATTGAAATCATTCGTACTCTTCCGTCAAACTGTGCCCAAAGCGGGAGTCGAACCCGCACAATATTTCTACTACTGGATTTTGAGTCCAGCGCGTCTACCCATTCCGCCATTTGGGCGTCCCCGTAAATATATATAATATATTGGGTTTTTTATCCATTCTCCGATACGGAAATTAACATAAGGATTAGTATTCTTACTGTTGTGAATTATAAAAAGAGTCTCTATGAAAAAGATGAGAGTTCGTTTTGCTCCAAGTCCGACAGGACCATTGCATTTAGGTAGTCTCAGGACAGCTCTTTACAATTATTTATTAGCAAAAAAACATCAAGGTGATTTTATTCTTAGAATAGAAGATACTGATCAGGATAGAATTGTTCCAGGATCTGAAGATTATATAATAGAAGCGTTGAATTGGTGTGGATTGACTCCTAATGAAAGTCCCTATAATTTTGGAAATTATGGCCCTTATCGTCAATCAGAACGTAAGCCACTATATGATGTTTATATTCGTCAACTTATCGATAAGGGACATGCTTATTATGCTTTTGACGCTCTAGAAAGAATAAATACTTTGAGGGAAAAAAGAAAAAATAAAGGAGAAGTCTTTTCTTATAATGAAAAAACTAGACTCCAAATGGATAATTCATTGTCTATGACTTCTCAAGAACTATCCCATAGGTTACAACAGGGACAACCGTATGTTATACGGTTCAAAACAAACACTATAAATGAATGTTTCATACTTCATGATGAAGTAAGAGGAAAACTTCAGATTAATACTAAGACCTTGGAGGATAAAATTCTAGTAAAATCTGATGGAATGCCTACCTATCATTTAGCCAATGTTATAGATGATCATCTGATGAAAATAACGCATGTAATTCGTGGAGAAGAATGGTTATCTTCATTACCTCTTCATATACTATTGTATAAAGCACTAGGTTGGGAAATCCCTTGTTTTGCGCATTTACCTCTCATTTTTAAACCTGAAGGAAAGGGCAAACTTAGTAAAAGAGATGGTGAACGTATAGGATTCCCAGTTTTCCCTTTATCTTGGAAAGATCGTTTAGGATGTAGAGAAAAGGGGTATTTTCCTGAAGCATTTATTAATATCATTGCCCTTTTGGGTTGGAATCCTGGCGGAGAACAAGAAATCTTTTCGTTATCTGAGTTAATCGATAAATTTTCTTTACAAAGAGTTAGTAAATCTGGAGCACGTTTTGATAAAGAAAAAGCTAAATGGATTAATCAACAATACTTACGTAAGAAACCTATTGAAGAACTTATTTCATTATTTCATAAAGAACTTGAAAAGCATCAAATTATTTCTACAGATGAATACCTTAGAAAAATTATTGAAGCTGTAAAAGAAAGAGCTAATTTTATTAGTGAAATATGGGACCATTCTTATTATTTTTTTGAATCTACGAATCAATATGATGTTAAGTCTATAAAAAAGGTAGAACCGATGAAGAATATTTTTCTTTTAAAGAAAATAACACAACCACTTTCAAAGTTGCATCATTTTGATGCATCTACACTTAAAAAAACTTTTGAAGATTTGATCCAAAAAAAACAATTGTGTTTTAGTAAAATGATGCTGCAGATGCGTTTAGCATTAGTAGGAACCCTACAAGGTACAGATATATTTTTTATCATGGAAATGATTGGAAAGGAAGAAACTCTAAAAAGAGTGTACCGTTTCATGTTTTTTTTAATACAATAGAAACATTATGTCCACATAACATACTGACGTTTATGTTATGGATCGGCTATAGCAGATGACCAGTCATAGATAATTAATATATCGAGTTGAAGTTCCGTGCGTTATTAGACCTCTATACCTCTGCAGTAAGGTATAGGTGCAGTTACCCTATTCTCCATATATATTTGCATTTCTGTATTTAGCGTGTTTGATCCGGCACCTTCTCCTAGAACAAATCCGTCTAGGAATTCTTTCTTGTAGAAAGAGCATTAAAACCACTTTTGGCCGCTTATGATCCACCAGTTAAAACTGACGATATCTCAATGAGTCCAGCAGTAGTATCAATAATCATTAAAGGATTTCCACTATCACGAACAGCTTCATCAGCACTTCTTATTCCGTAACAAGGATCAATCTTAGTTTTAGTGTTGTGAGTAATAGCCCTTATCTTGTAGCAAGATGTATATAATCTATAGCATTCTGTATGGTAAATATATTTTCTGCGTCCTCATCTTGTATTGAAATGTTAAATTCTTTTTCAAATTCCATAATAAGTTCTACATTGTCTAAAGAATCCGCACCGAGATCTTTAATAAAATTTGCATTAGGCTGGATTTCATTCTCATTTATAGCTAACTTGTCTATAATTATTTTTTTTACTTTTTCTTGAATCTCTTCTTTAAGCATATTGTTAAGGTTTGCTTACTACACTATTTTTTTTTCCCTGAAGTAATCCTCTTTTTATGGTCATAATTATATGAAGGAGCATGTACACTTGATATTTTGTTACTGCATTTTTTCTACCAAGTAAAAAACTTGTTGGATAGTTCATTAAAGGCAACTTCAGGATCTCCAACTAGTTGAATACTGAAATGGTATCTTTAATGTCTACTAATTAAAATTGTTCTGCTACGCGAAAACGTTGCACTTTGTTTATCAACTTCGCTTAGTTCATCCATACCTAATAATGTCTTGAAGTTATTTGGAATATTTTTTTAACTAGTTGTGCACAAGATTCTAAAGGATCTACTAAGTACTGTAGTCGCATAGAAAAATGGAACATATACAGCTTGTACTAACCATTTTTACACGAGGTATATACTGCCGCTTAAGGGAATCGGACGTTACCACTGTAACGATAATATAAAGACGTAAAGGGTCTAGCTACTGTAGGTTCATCAAACTGCCTTTTAAGAGCTTCTCTATCAACTTTGGAAAGACCTGTCGGTACGTAATAATTTCTCGAAGCAAATCATTACGTCTGCTCGCCAACTACAGCAAAGACCGATAAGCTTGTTGCTATATTAGTTACTGAATTATAACAGTTTTTCCTACCTTTTATAAAACTTGGGAGAAGATCGATTATAAAACTTGGGAGAAGATCGATGATTATCCTCTACGTTAATTTATAGGACCTCTTATTTGTACTTGATTATCTATTAAGAATATATTGACTTAAAAAGTCTCCTACTTCTTCTGTACCTAAGGATTTATGCTTACAAATATCTACAGTAGATTTTTTATTATGTATAGAATTCTCCACTGATTTTCTTATTTCTTGAGCTTCATTTGACAATTCTAAATAATCAAGCATCATCGCGGCTGAAAGCACACACCCTAAAGGATTAGCTATATTTTGGCCTTCAGCTTGGGGATAAGAACCGTGTACTGGTTCAAAAAGAGCATTTTTTCTACCAATAGAAGCTGAAGGTAATAACCCAATAGAACCAGTAATTACACTAGATTCATCAGATAAAATATCTCCGAACATATTTTCCGTTAAAATTATATCAAATCTAGAAGAATTCAGAATAATCTGCATACTAGCATTATCTACAAGAAGAAAATCCACTCTGACTTCAGGATAATCTATAGAGATTTTCTTAATAATTTCTCGCCAAAGTCGGGAGGTTTCTAACACATTTGCCTTATCTACTAAAGTAAGTTTTTTTTTTCGTAAAAGCGCTGCTTTAAAAGCGTCTCGTCCAATACGTTCTATTTCATCGTAAGAATAGCAGCAATAGTCATAAGCTTGTTTTCCATCAACAGAACGGCCTTTTTTACCAAAATAAATCCCACTTATGAGCTCACGATAGATGATGAAATCTGTTCCTTTTATATATTCCATTTTTAATGGAGAGGAATTCATTAATAAATCATAAGTAGTTATAGGACGTATATTACAATAAAGATCCATAACTTTCCTAATTTTTAGTAACCCTTGTTCAGGTCTAATTTTATGATCACTATCATAGTTAGTATTTCCAACAGTTCCCAATAATACGGCATCACTCTCCATACAAATTTCTAGTGTTTCTTTAGGCAGAGGATCTCCTGTCTTTTGAATAGCTATAGCGCCAATCAAAGCTTCTTGGTAAACGAAATTATGATTAAACTTCTTAGCTATAGCATTCAATACTTTTATTGATTGTCGCATAATTTCAGGTCCTATACCATCCCCGGATAATATTGCTATATTTTTTTTCATAATAAAAAAATCCTTAAGAAATAAACTCAGAATGCTTTTTCTCAAATGCCTTTATCTTATCTTTAAGACTAATTAGAAAATCTATATCGTCATATCCATTAAGAAAACAAATTTTTTTATAGGAATCTATATCAAAACTTTCAGATTTATTGGTGGTTCCTATTTTTAAAATCTGTTTTTCCAAATCTACACAGAGTAAGGTGTTCTTATTAATTTGCACTGCTTGGAATAGATCTGTTAAAAATTTGTCAGAAACTTCTATTGGCAATAACCCATTATTCAAAGTATTTTCTTTGAAAATATCCGCAAAGGAGCTAGAAATTACTACACGAAATCCGTAATCTAAAAGAGCCCATGCAGCATGTTCTCGGCTTGAGCCACAACCAAAATTTTTTCCAGTTAGCAATATTTCACCAGAATAAGAAGAATTATTAATAATAAAATTTTTTATGGGGATTCCATTATAAGTAAATCTCCAATCTCTAAATAAATTTTCACCAAAATGTTCTCTTGTAGTAGTTTTTAAAAAACGTGCTGGGATAATTTGATCGGTATCTATATTTTCTATTTCTAATGGGACAGCTTTTGAAATAAGGCGGGTGAATTTTTTCATCTGATCTAATTTAAAAGAGAATTTTCTTCTATATAACGATTTATGTTAACGATTTTTCCTTCTATAGCTGTTATAGCTGCTACTAAAGGACTAGCTAACAAAGTTCTTGACCCATGACCTTGTCTACCTTCAAAATTTCTGTTGGAAGTAGAAACACAATAAGACCCCGAAGGGATTTTATCTTCATTCAGACCTAAGCAAGCTGAACATCCAGATTCTCTTAATTCAAATCCAGCCTTTTTAAAGATAATATCTAATCCTTCTTCACGAAGTTTACGAATTATTTTTTGTGATCCTGGGACAATCATTGCTTGAACATTATGAGCTTTTTTCTTATTTTTTACTATTTTCGCTACTAAATAAAGATCTTCTAGGCGAGCATTAGTACAACTACCTATAAAAACATAATCAATAGTCTTCCCTATAAGAGATTCATTGTTTTTTAGTCCCATATACTCCAAAGATTTTTGGTCTGTATGTTTAGGAATTTTTTTACTTATTTTTATCGCCATTCCTGGATTGGTGCCATATGTTATCATGGGTTCTATATCGGAAGCATCGAAAGAATATTTTCTATCAAATAGAGCATCTTCATCCGTATAAAGATTTTTCCAATACTTTATTGCATTTTTGAAAGTGATCCCAGTAGGAGAAAATTTATGACCCTCTAAGTAAGAAAAAGTGGTTTTATCCGGAGCAACAATTCCGCCTTTGGCTCCCATTTCAATACTCATATTACAAATAGTCATACGACCTTCCATGCTCATTTGTCTAAATATACCTCCTGTATATTCTACAAAATGCCCAGTAGCTCCACCGGTTCCAAGTTTGGAAATAATGTATAGTATTACATCTTTGGGAGTCACACCTTTCTTAAGATTACCCTCGACATGGATACGCATTTGTTTCGGTTTTCTCTGTAGAATACATTGGCTAGCCATTACCATGGCTACTTGACTGGTCCCGATACCAAAAGCAATAGATCCGAAAGCACCGTGCGTCGAAGTATGGCTATCTCCGCAAACAATAGTCATTCCAGGGAACGTTAGACCCAGTTCAGGTCCGATTACATGAACTATTCCCTGATATTTATGTCCTAATCCAAAGAGTTTAAGATTATGTTTTTTACAATTACTAGATAAGGTTTCTATTTGATTTCTTGACAGTGGATCTAGAATAGGTAAATGTTGATCCTTAGTAGGCACGTTATGGTCAGCGGTAGCGATCATTTGACGTTTTCTGAATATTGGTAATCCTTTTTTTTCCAATTCTTCAAAAGCTTGTGGACTAGTCACTTCATGAATAAAATGTCGATCTATATAAAGTACTCCGTAACCTCCTGGAATATTCATTACAATATGAGATTCCCAAACTTTATCAAATAAACTTTTTGCCATCAGGTTAAAGATTTGTAATAAAATTCGCAGTCTTTAAAATAATTTTAAGATCTTCATTATGTACTTCTTTTTTTTTATCCGCATGTTCTAAGAAAATAGGATAAATAATATTTAAATCTTTTTTAGAGAAAGTATATCCCATTTTTTGAAATCTATAAGCTAAAGCAGCACGGCCACTACGAGCCGTTAAAACTATAGAAGATTCCTTAACACCTACCTCTTTCGGAGAAAGAATTTCATAAGTTTCACGTTTTTTTATCAATCCATCTTGATGAATTCCTGAAGAATGAGCAAAAGCATTGTCTCCTACTATAGCTTTATTAGCTTGAACATACATCCCAGTCCGTTCAGAAACTAGCCAACTAGTAGGACTAAGTAATTCAGATTTGATATTTGTATATAATCTTAATGAACGATGTTTTTTAACAATCAGAACAATTTCTTCTAGAGAAGTATTTCCAGCACGTTCTCCTAAACCATTTATGGTGCATTCTACTTGCTGAGCACCATGAATAATACCGGATAATGAATTAGCTGTAGCTAAACCTAAATCATTGTGACAATGGGTAGAAAGAACAGCTTTATGAATGCCTTTAACATTTTCTTTTAGATAAAGAATTTTTTTTCCATATTCTTCTGTCAGACAATAACCTGTGGTTTCTGGAATATTCAATACTGTGGCTCCGGCTTTTATCACTGACTCACATACACGAGCAAGAAACTCGTTATCTGTTCTACCAGCATCTTCCGCATAGAATTCGACATCTTCTACAAAACTTTTGGCATATTTCACTGCTGCTATGGCAGTTTCTATAATTTTTTCAGAAGTACTATTAAATTTATATCTTATATGAAATTCTGAGGTGCCTATACCTGTATGAATACGTTGTCTTTTAGCTGATTTAATAGATTCTGCTGCTACTTCAATATCTTTTTTTATTGCTCTTGATAGAGCACATACAATAGGTATGGAAACCGATTGACTGATTTCCTTAACTGATTTAAAATCTCCAGGACTTGAAATAGGAAATCCTGCTTCAATTACATCTACTCCTAATTGTTCAAGTTGTCGTGCAATTTCAATTTTTTCTATAACATTCAACTTGCATCCAGGTACTTGTTCTCCATCTCTTAATGTTGTATCGAAAATTTCGATTTTTTTATTCATAACAACTTTAAACTTATTATTAAAATAATAAAAGGAAACTACATGATAAAGTGACTAAATCCGAGGAATAATGGATATTTTTTTTAGATCGCACGTATTCATTACATAGACATGATTTTTTTCAATAAAAAATTAAAATTAATGAAAGACCTCATACAAGAACTATCCTGGAGAGGATTACTAAAAAATATAACTCCAGGACTTATAGAGAAATCAAAAAAACGACCGATAACTCTATACGTTGGATTTGATCCGACGGCGGATTCTTTACATATCGGGAATTTATTACCTATCTTACTTCTCATTCATTTTGAACGAGCAGGACATCATCCTATAGCTGTTTTAGGAGGAGCTACGGGAATGATTGGTGATCCATCTGGAAAATCTTCAGAACGTAAATTACTAGATAAGGATCTCATTGAACATAATATTCAATGTCTTAAAGAACAATTGTCTCGATTACTATACATTAAATCGAGTAAGATTCGCTTGCTCAACAATTATGATTGGATAAGTCCACTATCTTTTATAGAATTTGTCCGAGATGTAGGGAAACACTTTACTATAAACTATATGCTATCAAAAGATTCTATAAAAAAACGTTTTAACCCCGAATCACCAAAGAAGGGAATGTCTTTTACTGAATTCACTTATCAACTATTGCAAGGATATGATTTTTATCATCTTTATAAAAATGAAAACTGTCTATTACAAATAGGTGGTTCAGATCAATGGGGAAACATCGTTACTGGCATAGAACTTATTAGAAAAAAAACCTCGGGAACAGCATATGGTCTGACCTTCCCATTAGTTACTAAATCCGATGGGACAAAATTCGGGAAAAGCAAGGTGGAAGGAAATATTTGGTTAGATGCTAAACGGACTTCACCCTACATTTTTTTTCAATTTTGGATGAATATTTCAGATGACGAAGCAATACGTTTTATTAAAATGTATACTTTGTTACCTATTGAAGAAATAGATCAGCTTATTGAAGAGCATAAAAAAGCACCTAATAAACGAATTCTACAACAAATACTTGCTAAAGAGATCACTCAATGGATATATAGTACGGAATACTATAATAAATCGGTATATGCTTCAAAATTTTTATTCAATAATAATTTGATAGCCTCTTTAAAAGATTTAGATAAAAAAACATTTATTTCGATTTTTGAGGGCGTTCCCCGCGCTACTATCTTTATGGAAGATTTGCTAAAAGGTGTGTCTATCATAGAGGTACTTACAGAGAAAAGTGGTTTTTTTTCTTCAAAAGGAGAAGCACGTCGTTCTTTGAAAGAAAAATCGATTTCAGTTAATCATCAAAAAGTTGATGAAAATTTTACTTTAAGTAAAATCCATATAATAGCAGAACGTTATATACTTTTGAAAAAAGGAAAAAAGAAATATTTAATTCTAGAAGCAACGGAATCTTAAGAAAGAAAATAACCTAAACGTTTTAGTTTACTTTTATTTGAACGCCAATTTTTATTTATCTTTACATAAAGATGTAAAAAAATTCTTTTTTGAAAGAATCTTTCAAGACTTTTTCTTGAAATTATGCTTAATTTTTTTATAGCTTTTCCCTTGTTTCCTATTAAAATCTCTTTTTGGGAGTTTCTTTCCAAGTGAATAGAACAATACACTTTTAAAAGTGATTCTTTATCTTCGAAACTATCGATAGATACTTCAGATGAATAAGGAATCTCTTTTCTATATAAAAAGAATATCTTCTCACGAAGAATTTCACTAACAAAAAATCTTTCTGAACGGTCTGTAATATCATCTTTGGTATAGTAGGCTTTATGTTCAGGTAATAAATGGATAACCTTTTTTAGTAGTATCTGAATATTTTTTTTTTTTTTTGCTGATATTGGAAGTATTTCAGCTTTTGTAAAAATATTCCCCCAATAATAAATAGTATCCTTAAGGGTCTTTTTATCGATACAATCGATTTTATTAATCAACAATAACATAGGTATAGAATTATTTTTAATTATTTTTAAAATCTTTCTGTTTTTTTGCATTGTTTTCCTTCCCTCCACCATAAGAATAAGTATATCTGCATCTTCAATAGATTTTTTGACAAAACCCATCATTATATTTTGCATTGTATAAGAAGCTTCTAAAATACCAGGAGTATCATAAAAAATAATTTGATAATTATCATTATTTACAATTCCTATAATACGATGTCTAGTTGTCTGAACTTTAGGTGTAACAACAAAAAGACGTTCACCAACTAAAACGTTCATTAGTGTGGATTTTCCTACATTTGGATTACCAATGATGGTAACAAAGCCGGATTTGTGATTAACCATGTTAAGGTATAAAGAATTTTTCTACAAAAAAATCAATTATGATAAACATTCAAAGTACAAGTTTTATATCAAGCAGTACAAAAAAATCTAAATTACCAGAACCTAATTTACCAGAATATGCCTTTGCAGGACGTTCAAATGTCGGAAAATCGAGCTTGATTAATATGCTAACGAATAGAAAAAGACTTGCAAAAACATCATCATTTCCAGGAAAAACACGTTTAATTAATCATTTTTTAATCAATAATAAGTGGTATTTAGCAGATTTACCTGGTTATGGATATGCTGAGATATCTAAAAAGGAAAGAAAAAGAATACAAAAATTAATATACGATTATATAAGTTCTCGTGAAAATCTTTTCTGTTTATTTGTACTTATAGATAGTCGTTTACCGATACAGAAAAATGATCGAAACTTTTTTAAATATATTGGTGAAAAACAAATTCCATTTTGCTTAATTTTTACTAAAACAGATAAATTAAGTTTTAAAAAATGTGAAAGAAATATTTCACTATATAAGAAAACTTTATTAGAAGATTGGGAAGTAATACCCACTTTTTTTAAAAGTTCCTATAATTCAATAGAGGGAAAAATAAAAATTCTTAAATATATAGAAACTCTTAATGAACAATGGGAAACTCATATAGTAAACTCATAATAGCTAGATCATAAGATTTCAGACCAAACCCAAAGATAGAACCTTTACAAACAGCAGAAATTAAGGACCTATGACGAATTTCTTCACGGGAATAAACATTAGTAAGATGTACTTCTACTACAGGTATATGAATAGCACGAATAGCATCGGCTAATGCTAAAGAAGTATGGGTATAAGCACCAGCATTTAATACAATCCCTATAGAGATTGTACTTTTCTTATGTAAAAAATCAATAAGTGTTCCTTCATGATTACTTTGCATATAATCCAATTTACAATTGGATAGAAAATATTTGTTTTTAAGGACAGTAATATATTTTTCCATCGATTCATTACCGTAAAGTTTTGGTTCTCGTTGACCTAGAAGATTTAGATTAGGTCCATTTATTATGGTTATTTCCTTTAACATATATAATTTTTTCTTGGTAAGCCCACTAAACGATATTCTATCAAGATTGACTACGAACTATTCTGTTCCACCCTAGATGTAAAGTCAAGCTTACTATTTTTTTTGTAATTCCCCGTAGATAAGAAATTACATCTATTTTAGCTTCAATTTTTAATCTGATCCACAGCTTATTCATTCACCTGTGGTGGGACAATTATGACACCTAATAATAACAATTTCGTGTTAACTGATCAAGATAATAACGGACTTTATTTATCTTGAGACTAGTATACTTTTATTCAGGATAAAACTTGGTGAGTGGTATCTCCCAGAATCGAACTGGGGACACACGGATTTTCAGTCCGTTGCTCTACCAACTGAGCTAAGATACCCTCACAAATCTAAAAGAATATATAACCTTTATCAAGAGAGATCGAGAATCGTTGTGACCTAAGAGGGATTCGAACCCTCACCTTAGGAACCGGAATCCCACGTTCTATCCGATTTAAACTAAGAGGTCTTTCACTTTTTATTAAAAATATTCATTGTCTTTTGTAGTCCACTCATTACAAAAGAAATAATCGCCTTACCCGCTTCATCTATAGACTTCGATAGTACTAAAAACTCTTCATTTGTCCACTCACTTAAGACGTAATCTTTTTGTTTTCCTCTTGAAAATTTCCCCCCAATACCGATTCTAAAACGAGGATAATGAGAAGTAGTAAGTATCTCTTGTATATTTTTCAACCCTTTATGCCCTCCATAACCCCCCTTATCACGAATCCGGAATGTACCTAACTTAAGATGAAGATCATCTGTAATGATGAGAAGTTTCTCTATAATAATTTGTTCTTTTTCCATACAATATTTTACCGATATTCCGCTTAAATTCATAAAAGTATTAGGTTTTAGTAGTATAAATAGTTTTCCGATTAAAGAAAAATATAAAATATTTCCAAACCTACATGGCGAAAAATTTATACTATAGTTCTTAGCTAAGATATCTAGTACCATAAAACCAATGTTATGACGAGTATGTTGATAACTAAAACCTTTATTCCCTAAACCTACAATCAGATACTTTTCCATTTTAAAATGCTATAAGCTCGAATAGTAACGCCATTTTTTTATAACTTCATTCATTTCTTTGGGTAAAGAAACTTCAAAAGACATCTTTTTATTACTTATAGGATGAATAAAATTTAAAGATTGAGCATGCAAAAATTGACCATGTAAAAAAGAAAAACAATTCTTTACAAATTGTTGATATTCTTTAGAAAATGTTCCTTTTAAAATTTTATTTCCTCCATATTGAATATCATTAAACAAAGGATGACCAATATACTTAAAATGTGCTCGTATTTGATGAGTACGTCCAGTTTCTAAACGACATTTTAACAAAGTAACATAACTGAATTGTTCACTAATTTTGTAATAAGTAACGGCAGGCTTTCCAAAAGAACCATCAGGAAATACTTTCATTATAGTTCTATTACGTAGACTTCTACCTATATTTCCACTAATATTTCCTGATTTTCCTATATTTCCCCAAACTAAAGCAAGATAATATCGTTGTGTGTTTTTACAAAAAAATTGTCTAGACAAATGTTGAAAATTATAATTATCTTTAGCTACTACTATAAGACCACTAGTATCCTTATCAATTCTATGAACTATCCCCAGACGTTGACAGGGATCTTGTTTTTTTAAATAATATTTAAGAGCGTTTAAAAGCGTCCCATCATCATTTCCATTTCCAGGATACATTGCCATAGCTGTTGGCTTATTAATTACTAATAAATATTCATCTTCATATACAATATTTAAAGGAATGTTTTCTGCAATAACGTTAAAAACTGGATCTTTCATTATAAAACTGACATAATCCTTAAATTTTACTATATAATTTTGTTTTACAGGGATATCATTTACTAAAATCTTTCCTGTTTTTATCGCATTTTTTATTTTACTCCTAGTAGGATGTTGTATCATATTAACTAAAAATTGATCAATTCTAATGGTATTTTGTTTTATATACACTTTTAAATAAAAGCGTTTATAACAGAAATTTTTATTATAAAATGTCTCGCATTTACACATCTGAAGATTTTTATTAAAATTTTATTCTTAGTTGTTTTATCCTTGGAATCTTGCTAGGGAAGCTAAATTATTTAAAATTCGCGTCGACAGATTTTTTATCCGTGGTTTTCTAAATTGTATCTACTGTTTATGGATTCTGTAAAAATTAATCAAGAACAAATAACCCGTCCATTCCTATCAAAACCTGCTTGGCAGCGGTTAATTGTCATGCTTAGTGGAGTAATATTCAATGTTCTTTTATCTATATTTTAAGATTCCATTATGGTGAATATTAAATATGGTAGATACTGTAGAACGTAACATATTACATCTCCAACCCAATTACGGATATTTCCTAGACTACCAGCTAGAGTAAAAAATGTTAATCACCAGCTGAAAAAATTTGTGTAAAAAAAGGAGATCAAATTAATTTACACCATACACCATGTATGATTTATTGATCATGTTCTTGAAATTCTTAATAAGTATGATACAATTAGACTGTTTATAAACAGGAATGGAGAACGTTATGAGATGAATATCAAAATATTACGGTCTTTTATCAGGTACTAAAAAAACCTGGGAAAGCTTAACTACACAAATAAATATATTAAAACCCAAGCTTATAAAAAAGTGGGTAGTATTCTATCTAAATCTTTTTGGATCATTACTGCTACTTTTTCTATATGGATAGCCAATGTATTACCTATCCCTTCTCTTGATGGAGGTTATGTCTTTTTTATAGAAATGATCATGGGGAGATATATAAGTGAGAAATTTGTAGAAAAATCCACTATCGTTGGTATTATATTTCTATCCTTATTGATGATTAATTTTGGATATATTAAAGAGGAACGTCCGTCGATCTTATTTTTTTGTTACTTTTATAATCTTTATAGGGCAAGCTTTTGAGGCTTTCTTACTATTTTCATAGTCATGATCATTAGGTGTTTTTAGGGTAAAAAACCCATTTTTTTCCACAGAATGCAATAATACTGATTTACCATCTTTTTTGGACATACTAAAATGAATTGGGGAGAGTTCAGTACAATAATTACACCCAATGCATTTATTTCTTTGTAAGGTAATGATTAACATCGTTCTTTACTAGTTTATAAATTTTATCGGAATTCCTTATCCTGAAGTTTATAGGAATCGTGCATATTTGTCCCTTGTAGGCACATTTCGTATAAAGATTCTCTACCTTAAGAGAATTCACCTGTATTTCCTTAACTCCTGTAGTAGGTCCAATTATCAAAATTTGATCACCTAGATGGATAGCATGAGCTTCTATGATAAATTCTCCAATGGAGGATTTCGTATAATAATGTCTTCCCTTACCTAAATAGACTTTTTTCTGTATAGCTACAGAACCGCTTACTTCAGACCATCCTCCTAATTTTTTCCCTAGATAATAACCACTCCAAAAACCACGATTATATACTGAATTTAGACGTTCCCTCCATTTATACGTATTTTGTACTTCAAAATGATCATTGGCGATAGCATCAATCGCTTCACGATAACAGGCTGTAGTGACTGCTACATATTCCGGAGAACGACCTCTACCTTCGATCTTAAGAATTTTAACTCCTGAAGAAATTATTTTATCTAGAAAATCAATAGTGCAAAGATCCTTAGGAGACATCATGTATTCATTATTTATCGATATGTCAAAACCATTTTCTTGATCAATTACTGTATATTTTTTCCGACAATTTTGTTTACAAGCTCCTCTATTTGCCGAAGAATTTTTAGAATGAAGACTCAGATAACACTTTCCAGAAATCGCCATACATTGAGCTCCATGACAAAAAATTTCAATCTCTACTAACCGGCCAGACGGACCCATAATTTCTTCGAGTTGAATTTGTTTACTTATTTTTTGTATTTGCTTTAGACTAAGTTCTCTACTCAATACCATAACATCAGCAAAAAATGAATAAAATTTCACCGTTTCTATATTCGTTATGTTCAATTGAGTGGAAATATGTACTTCCATTCCTATTTGTCGAGCATAATTAATTATTGCTTGATCCATAACAATTAACGCATCTATACCTATTTTTTTTGCAGTATTAGATACTTTTTTGATAACCGAAAGGTCATGATCATAAATAATAGTATTCATAGCAAGGTACGTACGTACACCTTTCTCTTTACAGAGATTTACAACTTCAGCAAGTTCTTCTATTGTAAAATTTTTCGTAGAAACAGCTCTCATATTGAATTGTTCTACCCCAAAATATACTGAGTCTGCACCATGATCTATAGCTGCTTGTAAGGATGCCCAATCTCCGGCTGGAGACATCAGCTCTATTCTCCCATCTTTTACCATTAAATTCTGTAAATTTTTATTAGTTATACAATAAAAAAAAAATGTATTTGGAAAATATAATTGGACAAGAAGAAGCAAAATTTTTTTTAAAAAAGATGTATAAAAGTCGATGTATTTCACCTACACTATTTTTTTTAGGACCTGCAGGCTATGGAGGTTTACCTTTATCCATAGCTTATGCACGGAAACTGTTATTCAATGAAAAAGATCCATACAATCATTTAAAATTGGATACATTGCAACATCCAGATCTGCATTTTATATTTCCTACTGCTCAAAATGTTATAAGTTCAGATTTTTTTTATAAATGGAGAGAATTCATTAAAAATAATTCCTATGGAAATCTTTTTCAATGGTTAGAGTATATAAAGATTGGAAACAAAACAGGAAAAATTGGTATAGAAGAAACGCAAAAAATTATTAAAAAACTTCAAATGAAAAGCTATGAAGGAGGATATAAGGTACTAATTATGTGGATGCCTGAGCGTCTTAATGTTGTAGCAGCTAACAACCTGTTGAAAATTTTAGAATCCCCACCAGAGAAAACCATTATGCTATTCGTTGGTGAAGAGGAAAGAGGATTATTGCCTACCGTTCTCTCTAGGTTGCTACTTATTCGTCTAAAACCAATTCCTGTAAAGGAGATACAAAAGATTTTGCAACAAAAATATAATTTAATTGAAAAAAAAGCTATTGTAATAGCTCAATGTACTGAAGGTGATTTCGGAAGAACCCAGCAACTTATACAGTGTACTGAAGAGAACGATTTTGGGGAAGTGTTTATACAATGGATCCGAAATATATTTATTTTTATAAAAAAAACTAAAGCTTTAAAAACTCTTATAGAATGGTCTGAAGTATTGCATAATTGGGGAAAAGAACGACATATCCAATTTTTGGATTATTGTTTATATATTTTCCGTCTAGCACTTTTGACCCATTATAACGTTAAAAAATTTAATCCATTACAATGGAAAAAAGTTGATTGGGAGTCTTTTTCGACCTATATTCAGTGGGAAAATATGAAAGGGATTCTGAAAGAGATCAACAAAGCTAGTAGAGAAATTTGTCAAAATGCCCATGCTAATTTAGTTTTTCTCGACTTATCAATTAAAATTGCAAAATATTTACAATCGTAATGTAAAAAATATGGAATATCCTTTTAGAGAGATCGAAAAAAGATGGCAAAAGCGTTGGGAGTTAGATAAAATTTTTAAAGCGGATAATCATTCTAAGAAACCTAAATATTATGTGTTAGACATGTTTCCCTATCCTTCAGGAGCTGGATTACACGTCGGTCATCCTCTTGGGTATATTGCTTCTGATATTTATACAAGATATAAACGTTCTGAAAATTATAATGTACTTCATACAATTGGATTTGATGCGTTTGGACTTCCTTCTGAACAATATGCTATACTAACCGGACAACATCCCTCTCTTACTACCAAAGTAAATATCCAAAGATATAAGAAACAACTGAAACGATTAGGTCTTTCTTTCGATTGGAGTAGAGAAGTATGTACTAGCGATCCTGATTATTATCGATGGACTCAATGGATATTTCTACAGCTTTTCTATTCTTGGTATGACATCTCTCTAAAAATAGCACGGCCTCTCAATGAGTTGATTTCAATTTTTGAAAAAGAAGGAAATCTTGTAATAAGATCTACAGAAGAAAACATAAAAAAATTTCCGGCTAATGAATGGAACTCATTTACCCTCGAGAGGAAAGAAGAAATACTTCAAAAGTATAGATTAGCCTTTCGTTCGGAAACTACAGTCAATTGGTGCCCGAATCTAGGTACTGTACTAGCTAATGATGAAGTCATAGAAGGAAAAAGCGAACGAGGTGGTTATCCAGTATATCAAAAAAAAACTATTCAATGGAGCATTAGGATTACTTCTTATGCTGATCGTCTTTTACAAGGATTAGAAAATATAGACTGGCCAGAATCAATTAAAGAAGCACAAAAACAATGGATTGGGAAATCCTTTGGATTGAATCTGGTTTTTTTTGTAATAGATAATCCAGGAATATATATAGAGATTTTTACTCCAAGACCATATACAATTTTTGGAGTTAGTTTCATAGTATTAGCACCGGAGCATGAATTATGGGAAAAAATTACTATTAAAAAACAACTAAATGAAGTAAAAACCTATGTAGATGAGAGCAAAAACCGCAATGACCGGGAAAGGTTAACCCACGCTAAAAATACATATGGAGTATTTACAGGGGCTTATGTAGCACATCCATTCACAAATGAACGTATCCCAGTGTATATCAGTGATTATGTATTAAATAGTTATGGTACAGGAGCGATTATGGCGGTTCCTGCTCACAACACCCGTGATCATATGTTTGCCAAAAAATATGGATTAAAAATTATAGAAGTAATCAGCGGCGGTAAAGATGTATATCAAAAAGGAGAATGCATCCACTCATATTTTCTTAACGGACTTAGCGCAGAAGAAGCACTTAAAAAGTCTATTGAAAAAATAGAAGAAAAGGGTTTGGGATATAGAACGGTAAATTATCGTTTACGAAATGCAGTTTTCTCTAGACAACGTTATTGGGGTGAACCTATTCCAATCTATTATAAAAAAGGGGTTCCTTTCGGGATCCCTGAAAAAAAACTCCCACTTTTATTACCAATAGTGGATAAATATCTTCCGACTCAAGAAGGTAATCCTCCATTGGGAAGAGCCACACATTGGGCTTGGGATGAAAAAAAACAAAAAATAGTCTCCAATAAACTTATAGACGAAAAAACGATCTTTCCTTTAGACACTAGTACTATGCCTGGATGGGCTGGTTCTAGTTGGTATTTTTTGCGTTATATGAATACTGATAATGATAACTCCCCAATAGATACTACTTCTTCAAGTTATTGGAAAAACGTAGACTTATATATTGGAGGGAAAGAACATTCTACAGGACATCTTATCTATTCCAGATTATGGCAGAAATTTTTGAAAGATTTTGGTTGGGTGAGTACCGAGGAACCATTCAAAAAACTACTTAACCAAGGAATGGTATTAGAACAATCAGCTCTTATAACAAGAATAGAAGGAACACAACGTTTTATATCATCTGGATTAATAAGAAATCAAGAGAAAACACAACAATTTTATGTTGATATTCATCTGTTAAAAAACGGAGATGAACTCGATATTGAAAAATTCAAAAAGTATCATCACGAATTTTCTAAAGCTGAATTTTCCATAGAAAGTGGTAAATTCTTTTGCGAAAGAAAAATAGAAAAAATGTCGAAATCAAAGTTTAATGTTATAAATCCAGATGAGATTTGCGAAAAGTATGGAGCCGATACCTTGCGAATACATGAGATGTTTTTAGGACCTATAAATCAGACGAAACTTTGGAATACTAGAGGGATTAAAGGAGCACATCAGTTTTTAAAGAAATTTTGGAGATTATTTCATTCCAGAGAAAGTTTTTATGTTGAGGAATCGTCTCCCTCTATTAAAGAATTAAAAATATTACATTGCACCATAAAGAAAATAAGAGAAGATATACCTAATTTTTCATTCAATACTTCGATAAGTGCTTTGATGATTGCTACAAATAAATTGAGTGAAATTCAATGTAAAAGGAAAAAAATTTTGGAACCTCTAGTTATTTTACTAGCTCCCTTTGCGCCACATATATCTGAAGAACTTTGGCATCGTTTAAACCATAAAGATTTTATATGCTTTGTTCCTATGCCCAAGTACGATAAACAATATATTACAGATTCTATAATAGAATATCCGATTACGTTCAATGGTAAACTGCGTTTTAAAATGAATTTTCCTATTGGAACTCCTAACACCTTTATTAAAAAAGAGGTTATGAGACATCCAGAAACTAAAAAATATTTACAGGGAAAAAAAATAAAGAATACGATTATTATCCATCAGAAAATAATTAATATTGTAGTCTAAGAGATAGAGAAGTAATGAAAAAGACTGAAAGTGTCGAAAGTAGCAGCGACTAACTACCTTGAAGTAGATCATAGACTACTTGATGTAGTAAAAGCTTGCTATTCTGTATATAGAAGACATTTGACGGGAAAACTTGGAAAAGAAATAAAGGTAATCGAATCCGATCAGGGTAGCATCATAAACTTCCCAGTAAAGGAGTAACAGTCCCGCTGTAAATTAATGGCTCTAGCGGCACTTATGACGTCTAAATGTGCCATAGTCAATGTTCCTTTCGTAGGTGCAAAGGGTGGTTATAGATCCGCAAACTTTTCCTGAAGAATATATTGAAAAAATTCCGCGCCGTTACAATTATCGGTCCAGTACTGGATGTCCCAGCACCTGATTATAAATTAGTTGGATTATCATTAAAGCCTGGGGAAGTGGGGCGTTACCGTATGGACCAACAGAGCTTTGCCAAGCTAGAGAAGAAATAGTATCATCATCCAAGGACTAGGAAATGTAGTATATCACGCTGCAAAGTTTTTTTTACGAAGCTGGTGCTAAAATAATAGCGATAGCTGAGAGAGAGGGGGCAACGAAAATGGATTAGCATATCCACATGGAAAATATATTCAAGATAAAGGCTAAGGCTATTGAATGCGACATTTTAATTACCTCTGCTCTAGAAAATATAGGTAATGCAAAAATTAGGCAGCCAATGGTCCTATGATGCCGATGAGGTTATGAATCAGAGAGGTATTATTATCATTCCGTATGTTTATCTAAATGCTGGTAAAAAATCTAAGTAAGGTGCGCTACGGGAGATTAGAAAAACGGTTTAGCGAAAATATTAATGCAGAAATTATTCGTGAACGTATAAGTGAAAAGAATATTTAAGAGAAAAATCTGTGAAATTTCCCTTATTCGCAGTGGTCTAGAAGATACTATGATCAATGAAATAAAACATATACCTGACTTGCAGACCAGGCATTTGTTCTCGCTATTGGAAATAAACACTTAGGTCTATTTACAGAATATAAAATATTAACGATTAAGATAAATCAGAAGTGCACTAATATCTGCTGGAGAAACTCCACTAATTCTTGAAGCTTGTCCAATGGAACGAGGGTTCCGATAAACCAGTTTCTCTCTTGCTTCGGATGATAGAGCTCCTATGATTCCATAATCAAAATTATCTGGAATACCAATGTTTTCAAGACGTGAAATTTTAGCGGCCATGTTCTTTTCACGTTCGATATAGCCTTTATATTTAATTTGGATAGACACTTGCTCAAGTTCTTCTTCGTTTATAGAATGCAAATTTCTATAATATTGGAAAATAGAAAGATGATAAAAGTCTTTGATGGAAATTTCTGGTCGTGAAAGTAATGAAGATAACCGAATCGGTTGAGAAAGTAGTGTACTTCCTTTTTTTTCTAAAATTATATTTACGACATCAGGATGTAAATTTGTCTCGTAGAGAAAATTCACGCAATCTTTTATCAATTTTAACTTTTTTTTAAGTTTTTTAATCCGATCTTCTTTAGATAATCCTAATTTATACCCTACGGGTGTAAGCCGTTCGTCGGCATTATCTTGCCTTAGCAATATTCGATGCTCAGCCCTAGAAGTAAACATTCTATAAGGTTCTTCAGTACCTTTAGTTACTAAATCATCAATTAATACTCCTATATAAGCTTCATGTCTATGTAAAATAAATGGTTCTTTTTTATTTATTTTTAAATGGGCATTTATCCCAGCTATAATACCTTGTGCTGCTGCTTCTTCATAACCTGTAGTTCCGTTAATTTGTCCAGCAAAGAATAAATTTTTTATCAGTTTCGTTTCGAGAGAATGATTTAATTGTATTGGTGGAAAGTAATCATATTCTATAGCATAACCTAATTTTAATATCTTTACACGTTCAAATCCAGGAATTTTTCTCAATGCTTCGCACTGAATCTCTTGAGGTAGAGAAGTAGAAAACCCATTAACATACATTTCTGTAGTATTCCAACCTTCTGGTTCTACAAATATTTGATGATGATGACGTTCATCAAAACGATAAATTTTATCTTCAATAGAAGGACAATAACGAGGTCCTATTCCGTGGATCGATCTATTGAATATAGGTGAACGTTTAAAACCTGAACGTAATATATCATGAACTATATCAGTGGTCTGAGTGATATAACAACTACGTTGCTTTTTTAAAGCAGGAGTATTGATATAAGAAAAATTTTGAGGGTTTTCATCACCTATTTGTTCAGACATAGTTGAATAATCCAATGACCTTCCATCTACTCTTGGAGAAGTGCCTGTTTTCATTCGTCCGGTTAAAAAACCTAAATATCTTAGTTGTTCAGTAAGTCCTGTAGAAAATTTATCCGAGATACGTCCACCACGATATTGTTTTTCTCCGATATAAATCATCCCGTTAAGGAACGTCCCGCTAGCAAGTATTACTGCCCTACTTGTAATCTCTATTCCTAGTGCTGTTTTAACACCTAGGATCTTTTTTTTTTGGATCAAAAGTTCTGTGACTGAATCTTGAAGAAAGTCTACTTTTGGTAAACTCTCTAATTTGAAACGCCATGTTTCAGAAAAACGCATACGATCTAACTGTGCTCTTGGGCTCCACATAGCAGGACCTTTTGATCGGTTAAGCATTCTGAATTGAATCATGGTTTCGTCTGTAATAATACCAGAATAACCACCTAAGGCATCTATTTCACGAATCATTTGTCCTTTAGCTATACCACCCATTGCAGGATTACAGGATAGATATCCAATGGTTTGGAGATTCATGGTAATCAAAAGAACAGAAGATCCCATTCGGGATGCTGCAGCAGATGCTTCAGCACCAGCATGGCCGCCACCTATTATAATAATATCATAAATAGTGGAAAACACTCTTTGTATAATTAAAACCTATAAGTTGAGTAAATTTAAATAAAAGTCTTCTTTTGCATGAAGAATTAACCTCTCTTTATACAGATTATCTTTGTAACCTAATAAATGCAGAATAGCATGTGCCATTACCCTATAAAGCTCTATATCAAAATATTGCTTCCATTTTAAAGCATTATATTTGACTCTTTCTATACTAATGAATATATCTCCGGATATTTGTTTTTTTTTAACATAATCGAATGTAATAACATCAGTGTCAAAATCTTTATTAAGATAACTTTTATTTATTTTTAATAAATATTGATCATTGCAAAATATAAAATTTAGATTGGAAATATATGCATTTTCCTTTTGGATTATATTTTTTAACCATTTTTTTAATTTTTTTCTATTATAAATCTTAAAATTGGTCTCATAAAAATAATGGATCATCGTAGTATAGCGACTTTACTAATAGAAAGAAAAGTTGGACAGGAGATATAAAGGAGTTAGTATATCGATACCTTATTCGTTAAAAATTCTTCCGTTGGGTGTGGAATATATTCAAGACCAGGCCAGTACTTAGGTATTAACACAAAAAAATAACTACACAAGAGGCTTTGGGTCACACTGCAAATTATGCTGCAGGTCAATAAAGCACTGCAAATTATGCTGCAGGTCAATAAAGCACTGCAAATTATGCTGCAGGTCAATAAAGCACTGCAAATTATGCTGCAGGTCAATAAAGCACTGCAAATTATGCTGCAGGTCTGATATTATCACCTAAAAATTGCTTAGTTTTTTTTTAGATTAACGGGAACGCTTGTTATAGAGGCACAGAGCGGAATCGAACCGCTATAAAAGGTTTTGCAGACCTTTGCCTAGACCATTCGGCCACAGTGCCTACAGTGCCTGGTAAGGATAAGATAACATTATATTTTCCAATGTAAATCTCCACTAAGCAGTATGTCCAGTGACATAGGATGGTTCTTCTGTGCAAGAGAAATTTGATCATGAAATAGCATGTCATAAGTAGTACGTTCTTCTTTATAAAAGACCCCAAAAGGACGAGGAAATTTTTCATCTCCTGGTGTACCAAAGAATCTCGTTAAAATCTCTGCTTTCGGACGATCATTTTCATCATGGATCCAAATATCTGAAAAACTATAAGAACTTTCTTGTAGAGAAATTACCTTAGGATATATACCGTCAAGACGTATGCCATATTGTTTTTCATAACCGAATATCATCAATTCCCCTTGCTTAAGAGAAAGTGTATGATTAACTTTTTTACTTTTTTCAGTAAAATTTTCAAAAACTCCATCATTAAAGACATTGCAATTTTGATATATTTCTAAAAAAGAGGTTCCTCTGTGCTCTTGTGCTCTTAGTAACATATCACGTAAATGTTTAGGATCTCTATCCGTAGTTCTTGCTATAAAGCTAGCTCCAGCTCCTAATACCAAACTCAACGGATTGAATGGATAATCAATGGTACCTAATGGAGAAGATTTTGTCTTAAACCCTAACCTTGAAGTTGGTGAATGTTGTCCCTTAGTTAGACCATAAATCTCATTATTAAATAACAGAATATTTACATCTAAATTCCTCCTAAGTAGATGAATCATGTGATTTCCTCCGATAGAAAGTCCATCACCATCTCCAGTAATAATCCACACATTTAAATCAGGATTTGCGAGTTTAATACCTGTAGCTATAGCTGGAGCTCGTCCATGAATACCATGAAGACCAAAAGTATCCATATAGTATGGAAAACGTGAAGAACAACCTATCCCTGAGACAAAAACTATTTTTTCCTTAGGAAAGCCTATTTCAGGTAAAATAGTTTGGACCTGTTTTAAAATAGAGTAGTTTCCACAGCCTGGACACCATTTAATATCTTGGTCAGAAGAAAAATTTTTATGGGGATATTTTTTTATGATTTGCACGTTACAAGCATTATAACGAACTAGGGCTAAGTTAAGCTAAGCGCGGAGTTGCTCCAGTAAATTATGACTTATCTAGCTAGCTTGTGATTTTGATCATCACAAGATAAATACTACATTTGTAAGAGAGAATTAAGTATCTTCAGTAGCTCAGTTGGTTAGAGCACCTGACTGTTAATCAGGGAGTCGCGGGTTCAAGTCCAGCCTGGAGAGCGATTAGTATCTGTACGGGGTGTAGCTCAGTTTGGGTAGAGTGCATGCCTGGGGGGTGTGTGGTCGCTGGTTCGAATCCAGTCGCCCCGACTTAAGAATAGATTACATTATAAACGCTCTTTATCAAAAAGGTCGGATAAGTATCCTCAGTACCATTGTTTTTGTCGTTTATATCAGCATGGAAAGATCTTCTTTAGCCTTTTTTACTAAATTTTTTAACGAATATTCTTAGAGTTTCTCCCTCAAAATCTACCATGTCTCCTAAGTTATAATCTAAGGATAGAGAGACGGAAAGAGTTTCTTCGCAAATATACTCTCTGTGTAATTTTATAACTTTTTCTAGTTCAGGAGAAGCTGCAATAGATAAAATAATTTGATCAGTTATCCCTAACTCTTTCTTTTTACGTATATTCTGTATTCTATTGATCAATTCTCTAGCTATTCCCTCATAACGTAATACGTTATCTATTTCTAGGTCGAGAACAACAGTTATCTCCTTGTCGGAGGCTATTAACCAATTTTTAGATGTCTTTATTACAATATTCACCTCTTTTATAGTGATCTTTTCTTTAATACCTTCTATTTCTATAATAGAATGGCCATATTTTTCCATATGATCAATTTGCTGTTGAGTAAATTTTTTAAGAATATCAGAAATAATCCGTGTACGTTTACCAAATCTAGGACCTAACATCTTAAAATTAGGCTTTATTTCCCTAATAAAAAATTGACTGTAAGCTTTGTGGGTTAAAAATTTAATTTCCTTAACATTTACTTCCTGTTTAAGAATCTCGTAAAGACTAAAAATCTCTTCTTCAAAAGAAGAAACAAAAATAATTAATTTTCTAAGAGGTTGTCTAACCTTTATGTTCTTTTTTTTTCTAAAAGAGAAAACTATTGAAGTGACGCGTTGTGCCAAATGCATACATTTTTTTATCCGTTTGTCGATAATTTTTTCATAATATTTAGGAAAATAAGCCAAATGTACACTTTCAAAAAAATATTTTTTAGTTGTATATACTAAATTCATGTAAAGTTTATCAGAAAAAAAAGGTGCTATAGGAGAACTCATTATGGATATTGTAAGCAAACAATCGTATAACGTCTGATAAGCAGACACTTTATCTTTAGAATATTTTTCCTTCCAAAATCTCCGACGACAAATCCTAATGTACCAATTACTCAAATCGTCAATTACAAATTGAGAGATAATCCTAGTAGCACGAGTAGTATTATAGGTATCATAATAAATTTCTACCTTCTTAATTAACTGGTGTAATTCTGAAAGAATCCATCTGTCCATCTCAGGACGTTCTACTATAGGAAGAAAATTTTCTTTATAACAAAATCCATCTATATTTGCATACATTGCAAAGAATGCATAAGTATTATAAAGAGTTCCAAAAAATTTTCTACGGACTTCATCAATACCGGATATATCGAATTTCAGATTTTCCCAAGGTTGTACCTTTGAAAGCATATACCAACGGGTCGCATCAGGACCAAACAAGTCTAATACTTCAAAAGGATTCACAGTGTTTCCCTTGCTTTTGGACATTTTATGTCCGTTTTTATCGAGTACTAAACCAATAGCCACTACATTTTTATAAGCTACTGACTTAAAAAGCATAGAAGAAATAGCATGTAAAGTGTAAAACCATCCACGAGTCTGGTCAACCCCTTCCGCTATAAAATTAGCAGGATAAAACTTTCCTTTATCTATTTTTTCATGATTTTCAAAAGGATAATGCCATTGTGCAAATGGCATAGCTCCTGAATCAAACCACACATCAATTAAGTCAGACTCTCTATGCATTGGGGTCCCCCTAGTAGAAACTAAAATAATATCATCCACAAATGGTTTATGCACATCAACTTTTTGGTAATTTTCATTGCTCATATCTCCAGGGACAAAATATTTTAGAGGATTTTCTTTCATGAATCCAGCCTTAATTGATTTTTCTATTTCAAACCTCAATTCTTCAAACGATCCTATAATTCTTTCTTCTTTATGTGTCCGCCATATTGGGAGCGGAACTCCCCAATATCTTGATCGGGAAAGATTCCAATCGTTAAGGTTTTCAAGCCAGTGATTGAAACGACTAGTTCCAGTAGAAGTAGGAACCCAATGAATATTCTTATTGAGGTAAATAAGATCAGATTTAGCGGCAGTAGTTTTAATACACCAAGTATCTAAAGGATAATAAAGTATCGGTTTGTCTGTACGCCAACAATGTGGATAATAGTGTTGATATTTCTCAATTTTAAAAACTTTTCCTTCCCTCTGCAATATGGCAGACAATTCTACGTCCACTGAAAATTCAGTAGATTTTTCCGTATTGTAGTATTCATTGCGAACATATTTTCCAGCAAATGGTTTAGGTAGACGTTGAATAAAACGTCCTTGTACATCTACCAAGGGTAGAGCTTGTTTTTTTACAGAATCCCATACTAACATAGGAGGTATTTCATTTTTCTGAGCTACTTCAGCGTCATCAACCCCAAAAGTTGGTGCAATATGTACAATACCTGTACCGGTATCAGTAGTAACAAAATCTCCGGAAATAACTTTAAAGGCATTTTTTTTCCTTTCGTAGGGAATTACCCAAGGTAATAACTGTTCGTAACGGCTTCCTACAATACTTTTTCCGTAAAAAGTCTTTATTATTTTATAAGGGATTTTATGATCTCCTTTTTGATCTCCTTTTTGATCTCCTTTTTGATCTCCTTTTTGATCTCCTTTTTGATCTCCTTTTTGAAATACTTCTAATGAAACGTTGGATGATACTGGAAAGTATTTATCATAAAGTATTTTACTAATCAAAACCTTGGCTAATATAACATACATCCTTTCAAAGGAATAGGAATTAAATGTATCTATCACTAGATATTCTATATACGGACCAATAGTAAGAGCAGTATTTGAAGGAAGAGTCCAAGGGGTAGTAGTCCATGCTAAGAAATAGACATTTCTTGTTAGTACTTTTAAAAAAGTAGGAAGACTCTCTTTTATAGCTTTAAACTGTACCACAATCGTGGTATCAGTAATTTCTTTATAAGTACCAGGTAGATTAAGTTCATGTGTGCTCAATCCAGTTCCAGCAGCCGGAGAATAGGGTTGTACAGTGTATCCCTTATATAAGAATTTTTTTTTATAGAATTGCTTCAAAATCCACCATAGACTTTCTATATATTTTGAGTGATAAGTCATATACGGAGTTTTATGATCTATCCAATATCCTATTTTATCAGTAAATTTTTTCCATATACTAGTGTAACGCATCACATATATAAGACAAGTCTTATTATATTCTTCTACACTAATTTTTTTACCGATATCTTCTTTTGTAATATTAAGTTCTTTTTCGACGCTAAGTTCTATGGGTAATCCATGTGCGTCCCAACCGGATTTACGGTATACTTTTTCTCCTTTTAAAGTATGATATCTACAAAATACGTCTTTTATAGTACGAACCATTACATGGTGAATACCAGGATATCCGTTTGCTGATGGAGGGCCTTCATAAAATACATAGACATTTCTACCTTCCCGGTAGGTAATGCTTTTCTCAAAAATATTGTTTTTTTTCCAGAAATTGTCTATTTCTGAAGCCCATTGATTAAGATTAAATTTATTATATTCTTTAAATGTTTTAGACATAACAAAAAATCTCATTATTGAAATAATTCTATTAGGGATATTTATAATCTACCGGATTAACTATAGCTAAAACAGAATTTGAGGAGCGTAGTTGTGCAACTTTAGAGTGTTAGTGTTTATTAGCCGGACGAGCAGCTACGTTTCCACATAATACCATGCTTACGGGATCCGCTAAGGTATACGCTACGGGATCCGCTAAGGTATACGCTACGGGATCCGCTAAGGTATACGCTACGGTATCCGCTAAGGTATACGCTACGGTATCCGCTAAGGTATACGCTACGGTATCCGCTAAGGTATACGCTAAGGTCTGTACAATTATTCATTTTTTAACCCGATAGCTATAGACAATCTTATCTTGCTTACTAAAAACAGGTTATTTGATGGCGATTATACTTAATATAGAAACTGCAACTAGAAATTGTTCTGTATCTCTAGTTCAGAATGGCATTTTACAAATTTTAGTTGAAGAAAATTCTAAATATTATTCGCATTCTGAAAATCTCCATAAATTTATGGATTATGTATTTAAAAAGTCTGCTATAAGTATTTATGAACTCAATGCTGTTTCTGTTAGTAAAGGTCCTGGTTCTTATACTGGTCTTAGAACAGGAGTTTCTGCGGCTAAAGGTTTGTGTTATGGTTTAAATATTCCACTAATAGCTATAGATACTTTAACGATTATGGTACATGGGTTCAATGCTAATCAAGGAATATTGATTCCTATGATAGATTCACAAAGAAACGAGGTTTACACTGCAATTTTTAATAAAAAAAAGATGACAACTATTGAGGCGAAAATTCTTGATGAGAACAGCTTTATAGAATATACAAAAAATCAAATTTATATATTTGGAGATGGAGCACAAAAAGCTAAAAAGTTGTTAAAAATATCTGCGTATTATTGGCCAGAATTTTTTCCATCTGCAAAATACATGAGCTCTCTTTCCGAAGAACGTTTTCAGCAACATAAATTTGAGAATATTGAATCTGTTGAACCTTTTTATTTAAAAGATTTTTTGTAAATTAAAATATACTTTTATTCCATACAATTTAAGGATTCTTCTTTGTAAAAAGAGGAATGCAAGCACAACCATGGATAACATCCAGTTTAGTTTTCATTACTTGTAAACGCACATCATGAATAGAAGCAACTTTTCAATTAATGGTGGTTCATTAACGAGGCATGAATATACGTACATCATTAGTGCCTATACCGAACGTCATTTACTAAACTTCACCGATTAGCTCAAAGATTAAGAAATGAACGTGTGAACCTATAGTATGATATCTGGAGTTCCTAAATGGGGAATTACCTCTTGTTATTTTAAGTATTGCATAGAAGGAAAAAATACACAACGTATATATTGCATTGGAGACTGTTATTCTCTGTCAAAATATTCTAGAAAACATATATAAAACATTTTATTTTTTGTACGTTATCATTTATGTCTTTTTATATTAGAAAAATTCTATATGATAATGTCAAACAAATCTATTTTGTTCTCTACAAGAAACAGTAAAGATTTATCTAAAAAAATTTCTTCATTATATGGTGAATCATTAGGAGATATTAATTTTATTGAGTTTGAAGACGGGGAGTATGAGCCATCGTTAGAACAATCAGTTCGGGGAATGCGTGTTTTTCTTATTGGTTCAACGGTTCCTCCGGCAGATAATTTAATGGAACTTCTCTTAATGTGCGATGCCGCTCATCGTGCATTAGCTAAGGAGATTATATTAGTAATTCCTTATTTCGGTTGGGCTCGTCAAGACCGTAAAAACAAATCTCGTTCTCCAATTGGCGCTAAACTCGTTACTAATCTTATAGAAGCCTCCGGAGCTACACGTGTAATAACTATGGATTTACATACCGATCAAATACAGGGTTTTTTTAAAATTCCTATAGATCATTTATATGCCTATAAGATTTTTATGAAATATGTAAAATCTCTTAATTTACAAAATATTACTATAGCTTCCCCAGATATTGGTGGAGCTAATAGAATAAAAAACTATGCGAATGATTTGAATGCTGACAGGGTTATCTGTTATAAGGAAAGAACAAAGTCCAATAAGATTGATAGCATACACCTAATTGGTGAGGTTAAAGGTAGACATGTCATATTAATTGATGATATAGTAGATACGGCAGAAACTATAACTATGGCAGCTGACTTGATAAAAGAACAAGGTGCAAATAGCGTCCGTGCTATAGCTACTCATCCAGTCCTTTCAGGGGATTCTTATGAAAGAATAATCTCTTCTTGTCTTGAAGAGTTAGTAGTTACTGATAGTCTCTCTATTAAGAGAATTTCTTCATGTAAGATAAAAGTTCTATCTAGCGCTGCTCTTTTTGCCGATGCAATATCTTATACACAATAAATAATCTATGAAATCTATAACCATCCTAGTGGAAAAAAGAAACAACGTAGGAAAAAAATTCACTAGATCCTTACGGAAGATTGGGAAGGTTCCTTGTGTTGTGTATAGTAATGGAGAAACTTTTCATTTTTCCACTCCTCTATCCATATTAAAACATATTGTTGATACACCTGAGACATATACAGTAATCATTGAATGGAAAGAGGGAGGAAGAATTGAAACAATTCTGAAGGATGTTCAATTACATCCTATATCCGATATTATCTTACATGCAGATTTTCTTAAACTACAAGAGAACAAACCTATCGTTGTAGAGATCCCAGTAAAAATCATAGGAAGATCTATAGGAATAGCACAAGGTGGACAACTGTATATAACTCTTAGAAAACTTAAGATCAGAACTATTTTAAAAAATTTTCCAGATTATATAGAAATTGACATTACCTCTATAGGTATAGGTGGAAAAATATTGGTGAAAGACCTACTTACAGACAGATATAGTATTCAACATCCTAATGAGACGCTAATATTAGCGATAAAATCCTCACGGGAAGTAGAAAAGATTTCTAAGACTGAGAAATCAAATAATGAATGAGGTGCAGTAGTGGTAAGTAACTAGATTGTACGTTAACCTTGTATAATGTGTGCTGGGGGTGATACTAATGTAGCGATCCATCCTAACCTTTGTTGGTTAGGGAACATTCCGAATGTTCTATTTATATTTTTTGGCTATACAAAATTCTCTGGTTTTACATTATTAAATATCTGTATATGCATCCTATTATTGCTATAGTAGGTCGTCCTAATGTCGGAAAATCTACTCTTTTCAACCGGTTTTTAGGTAGTCGTGACGCCATTATAGATTCTATTAGTGGTGTTACACGAGATAGACATTATGGCATTTTAGAATGGAACGGCCGTCTATTTACTGTTATAGACACGGGTGGTTATATTACTGATTCTAAAAATCAAAATAAATTTTTATCCGAAATCCAAAAACAGGTCGTTATAGCTGTAAAAGAATCTGATATAGTTCTTTTTATGGTAGATGTTAAATCAGGGATTATGGACGAAGATTATCAGGTAGCTAAATTATTACGTGAATATCAGAAACCAATTCTTTTAGTTGTTAATAAAGTAGATAGCGTTAAATATATCCCGAAGACTCTAGAGTTTTATGCTCTTGGATTCGAATGTTATTATTGTATTTCAGCTATTAGTGGTAGTGGTAGTGGTGAACTCTTAGATAAACTTGTGACTATGCTTCAAAAAAGCTATACACAGGAATCCTGTTTGGAAACACTACCAAAAATAGCTATAGTAGGACGACCTAATGTTGGAAAATCGACCTTAATGAATACCTTATTAGGAGAGGAACGTCATGTGGTTACCGATATTTCTGGAACTACACGTGATTCTATACAAGTTCACTATTCCCGTTTTGGGATAAAATGCATATTAATAGATACTGCTGGTATTCGTCAAAAATCTAAAGTTAGAGAAACTATAGAATTTTATTCTGTAATACGAGCGATACGTGCTATAGAAAATTCTGATGTTTGTTTACTGATGATAGATGCTCAAAGAGGATATGAAGTACAGGATTTGAATATTTTTCGTTTTATTGAAAAAAATAAAAAGGGGGTAATTATTCTAGTAAATAAATGGGATATGATCGAAAAAGATCATCATACACACTTAGTGTATGAAAAGATAATTAAAAAAAATATAAGCAATGTAAAAGAGCTGCCTATTTTATTTATTTCATCTATTACAAAACAAAGAATTTCAAAAACTCTTGAAACTGCGTTGAAAGTATATAAGAATCGTTGGAAAAAAATAAAAACCAAATGTTTAAACGAACTAATGTTACCCATCATTCATGCTACGCCCCCCTGTTCCATTCTACATGTAAATATCAAGTATTGTACTCAGTTACCTACTAATACCCCGAAATTTTATTTTTTTACTAATAAACCTAAATATATAAAAGAAAATTATAAACGTTTTATTGAAAACAAATTAAGAAAAAAAATTGATTTTAAAGGAGTTCCTTTGACTATTTATTTTAATAAATAAGTAATACGTCTTTGTGTTACGTTGTTTAGTTAAGTTTCGATTAGTACAAAGGTTTTTAATAATGAATCCTTAAAATCATTATATGATTGAAAAAAAATATAAGCAATGTAAAAGAGCTGTTCTTATCGGTCTGATTACTACAGAACAGGGAAAAAATAAATCTAAAGAATACTTGGATGAACTTAACTTATTAGCACAAACGGCAAATATAGAGGTCTGTGCTACTTTTTTTCAAAGAGTATGTAGATCGTATCCAAAAACATTTATCGGGGATGGAAAATTGCAAGACATCGTTGTATACGTAAAAAAACAGACCATAGATACTATCATTTTTGATGATGAACTCTCTCCGACACAACTAAAAAATATTAGAAAATATATTGAATGTACTATTATCGATCGTACACAACTCATTCTAGATATTTTTTATAATCGTGCAAAGACTTACTATGCTCGTACTCAAGTAGAAATGGCACAATATCAATATATTTTATCTCGGTTAACACGTATGTGGACTCATTTAGAAAGACAGCGTGGTGGTATAGGATTTCGTGGTCCAGGAGAAACTGAACTAGAAACTGATAGGAGAATACTACGTGATCGTATAGGCTACCTTCGTAGAAGACTCCTTAGTATTGACACACAAATGTTTATTCAAAGAAAACATCGGAATAAATTTATTAGGGTTGCTATTATAGGATATACTAATGTTGGAAAATCGACCTTAATGAATATTCTTAGTAAGTCTACTGTTTTCATTGAAAATAAACTTTTTGCCACAGTAGATCCTACTGTAAGAAAAACAGTAATTGGTAATATTCCCCTTTTAATAGCCGATACAGTAGGTTTCATCCGAAAATTACCCACCCTACTTATAAAATCTTTCAAATCTACACTAGATGAAGTCAGAGAATCCGATATTTTACTTCATGTTATAGATATTTCTCATGAGAGTTTCGAAGAACATATCCATATAGTACGAGATACCTTATATGAAATAGGAATAATTGATAAACCAGTTATAATGGTCTTTAACAAGATTGATACTGTAAATAATCTTACATTCCAAGAGTGGAAACATAATTCCTGTCTTAAATATTCTAATAAAACTGTATTTCTTTCTGCTCAGATGGGTATAGGTATTTCAGAATTGAAAAAGATGCTTTTTAATAATCTAAAAATATTGCATAATCTACGCTAGATATTACTACGCTAGATATTACTACGCTAGATATTACTACGCTAGATATTACTACGCTAGATATTACTACGCTAGATATTACTACGCTAGATTTCTCATTAGATAAGAATTTAATGTTATCTAATCGATGTTTTCACTGTAATAAAGAAGTTGTAGAAAAAATAAAAGTTTTCTGTTTTCAGGGGTGTAAAAGCGTAGACGAAATTTTACATAAATACAGATTAATCAGTCTCCAGTAATTTCTCATCAGTAGAAAAATATTTTCTTGATACCCATCAAATTAGTCGATTTTGATCATCAGGACGATTTTTTCTTCAGATTTTTTCTGACGACAATTCATTGTATATGGCTGTTGTAAAATCTAACCAACGTGGTACAATTTCATCCTGATGAAAAGATATTATTCATTCAACAGTAGATTTTTAAATAAAATTAAGTGAATTAGCCAATACTCTCATAGTGTTGAAACTTTTTTTTGCTAACACAATGTTATTAGCTTTTCCAGAATATTTGTGGTAAGACCTTTGGCTTGAAAAAAAGCAGCATTTATTAATGTTCTTTACCGGGAATATTCTATTCAGCTACGGATTTTTTAAAAACTGCCTCTCATGCTGTTGTCCTATATAGATATTCCTTGGGCATACTATCGCTTTTTTTTAGAAGTATTGACAGGTTTTGGTTCGGGATATTTCGACAGTCTTAGTGGACTGGGATATTTCGACAGTCTTAGTGGACTGGGATATTTCGACAGTCTTAGTGGACTGGGATATTTCGACAGTCTTAGTGGACTGGGATTTTTCATGTTGCTAGGACGTGTTTTTAAGATGATAACTTATCGTTATCTAGCTTTTGACAGAGATTATAAATCATTTAAGAATTCTTTCGGTATGTTAGGTTATGGACGTTGGAGAATGCTTCATACTAATACCGTTGTTTTTGCTTTTGTAGTAAATATAATTTTTACAGGCTCTTACTATTCTTTACAACGTTTATTGAAAACAAGAATGTTCAGCGATGGATCAATTTTTATGGATGGCAACTTCTGATTGTACTCACCTGGATTACTTATCTACTGGGAATAAATACCAGTAAAGAATACGCTGAACACGAATGGCCAATAGACATACTAATTGCTATAGTATGGTGTATTTACTACGGAAATATTATTGGTACACTCTTAAGAAGAAGAGTACAACATCTGTCTGTTTCAATATGGTTTTTCCTGGGTAGCTGTTCTCGTATTGCACATTTATTGCGATTCCTATAGCTCTTAACTCACTTAATAGCTATTCTATTTATGCCGTAGTGGTCCAATGGTGGTATGGTCCAATGGTGGTATGGGCACAATGCTGTGGCTTTTATTTTGACCACACCGATACTTGGGTTGATATCCCTAGGTAAAGCCTGTTTTCTCTTATAAATTATCTATTATTCATTTTTGGTCACTAATTTTCGTTTATATCTGGGCAGGTCCTCATCATTTAATGTATACCTCTCTTACCGGTTGGGCACAGATGCTCAATGGTATAAAGTAAGAGAGAATCCAATCCGAAAATTTTTATCAGTGACCTGCTATGGAATGGCTACTTTCGAAGGTCCCATGCTGGCTACTAAGACATTAAATTCCATCGTACATTTTCCCGACTGGATAATTTCACATGTAGGAACTTTGGTATGGAACGTCTTTATGGCATTTGGAGTTATCTATTGGCTAGTTAAGCGATTATATTCTCCAACATTAGCGAATATCCATTTCTGTATGGTAACTATTGGGATAATTTTTTATGTCATTCCGCTTTATTGTGGAGCTGTTATACAAGCTTCGATGTGGAAAGAATTCAATCCGTACGGAACACTTGTGCACAAAAATTTTCTTGATACTGTAACAGCTATAGTTCCTTTTTACAAACTTCGGTTGATAGGTGGTATACTGTATTTTACAGGAGTTGTCATAATATTTATCCGAATCGTCCGATTTATCGCAAATGAACCTGCATAAGCTGTTTCTTTAAGAGATAATTTCAACAACATAAACTTTAAAAATCATCCCTGGATCCCTAACAAAAACCAATTAAGTTTACTATATTATCTATCATTGTAGTATCTATTGGAAGCATAGTAGAAATCATCCCTACGTTAATAATTTAGATCTACAATATCAAGTGTTAAACCTTATAGTCCTCTAGAATTATAGGGGAGAGATCTTTATATCCGTGAAGGTTGTATCACAGACCATTCATAGATGAAGTAGTACGTTATGGTGAATATTCTAAAGCAGGTGAGTTTGTTTCTTTGGGGTTACAAACGTACAGGTCCCGATTTAGTAGATCCCAGTTCTTGGCATTTAAAACATATGTCTAACCCTAGATCTACTTATCCTGGATCTATTATGCCGAGATATCCTGGGTTGATATCCTGGGTTGATATCCTGGGTTGATATCCTGGGTTGATATCCTGGGTTGATATCCTGGGTTGATATCCTGGGTTGATATCCTGGGTTGATTTTCCGTCAGTTAAATACGTAATATACTCTGATCAAACTAGGTGTACCATATACTGTACACAATCGCATAAAAATATGGCTGCACAGGCAGCTAAAATAGTGAAAAATATTTCCAATGAATCTCCTGATATTAAACATAAAATTTTATATGGTCCGTAAGTAAAAATCATACTACGATGAGATATTTCGTAGCCTCTGTAGAGATAAAAATCCAACAAATTGCTAGTTATAAATAAAAACCGTAACAAATCCACTATAGGAAAATCTCCTCAAGGAAAAAAAGTTCTTTGGTAAGAAGACTGATAAAAATTGTAATCATTTATTAACCCAAAATGAAGGTGCAGCTATTTACTGTACACGTTTAGGAATTCACCACGAAAACATTTTTATGTGCGATAGCAAATTCGTTCTGTAAGAAAATATCTTTGGAAAAGGTGCATTACGTGTTTTCTACAAAAATGCTATTGGAGCTACTGTCCGCAGCGATTATCCTAATCAGTAACGTACATGTGCAGGCAAAATCTTCTGTTCCTGAGCCAGTTTGTAACCTAAGCGATTGATTACTTATGTAGCTAAGGCTCTAAGGCTGCTCGTCAAAGAATTGTTGATTGGTAAGCTTATAAAAAACAACTATTCAAGTAAGTAGAGACCAGATATCATCGTCATTTATATTCCCATATAAATTCTATTAATGATTTTTAAAAAAATACTTGAACAAGTTACGATATTATTTTCCGGGAATTCCGGTGATGGTATACAATTCATCGGTAGACAGTTTACTAACACTTCAGCTTTTCTCGGAAATAATCTTAGTACTTTATCAGATTTTCCTGCTGAAATCCGTGCTCCTCGTGATACCATTGCAGGTCTTTCAGGTTTTCAAATCCACTTTGGAAGTGTAGAAATAACATCTCCAGGTGATTTATATGACGTCCTAGTTGTAATGAATGCAGCAGCGTTAAAGAAGAATTTTCCATTTCTTAAAAAAGGGGGAAAAATTATAGCCAATACTATGGGATTTACTTCAAAAAGTCTGCAATTAGCAGGTTATCCCCCAGATGTCGATCCATTGAAAGAATTATATGATTATGATGTATATCCACTTGATCTTATCGTACATAGTCATAAACTACTAAAAAATTTGAACCTCAGTAAGAAAGATAAGGAAGTGGCTAAAAATATGTTTGCATTGGGTTTTATCTATTGGCTCTATAGTCGTCCTTTAGGATATACTGAATATTGTCTTAAACAGATCTTTAAAAAGAATACTCAACTTCTACAAGCTAATTTAAATGTATTTCGGGCGGGTTATAATTTCGGAGAAATAAGTGAAACTTTTACAGAACGTTTTATAGTAAAATCATCTAATCTGCCTTCAGGTATTTATAGAAATGTTACTGGAAACCAATCTCTAACATTAGGATTAGCTACTGCAGCTATACAAGCTGGTCTCAATCTATTTTATGCCGGATATCCTATAACTCCTGCTTCAGATTTGCTTAATTATTTTGCCTCTTACAAAAACTTGGGGATAAAAAGTTTTCAGGCAGAAGATGAGATTTCTGCAATTACTTCAGCTATTGGAGCTTCATATGCAGGTGATTTAGGTGTAACTGGAACTTCAGGTCCTGGAATGGCTTTAAAACAGGAAGGATTAGGTTTAGCATTTATGCTGGAATTACCTTTAGTAATTATCAATGTACAACGTGGTGGTCCATCGACCGGGTTACCTACTAAAACTGAACAATCTGATCTTCTTCAAGCGATTTATGGATGTCATGGTGAAGTCTCTATTCCTGTGTTAGCTCCTTCTTCTCCTTCACGTGCTTTTACAGTAGCTTTTTACGCTGCAAAAATTGCTATAGAACATATGACTCCAGTTATTTTACTTAGCGATGGTTATCTTGCTAATGGTTCAGAACTTTGGCGTTTTCCAAAAAGCTATAAATTGGATACTATATGTCCACCTTTTTTAAAAAATTCAAAAAACTATCGTCCTTACCAACGGTCTGAAATGGGGGTTAGGCGTTGGGTGAAACCTGGGTTGGCAGGATATGAACACAGAATAGGTGGCCTAGAAAAAGAAGATGAAACAGGAAATATATCATATGATCCTAAAAATCATGAAAAAATGGTGAAGTTAAGACAAAAGAAGATTGATTTGATTAAAAAAAAATGGCCTAAACCAAGGATAGATTATGGTAAAAAAACTGGAAAGCTTCTTATATTGAGTTGGGGTTCTACTTCCGGAATTGTTCGTGCTGCAATAAAAATCCTTTTAGATGAAGGAAAATCAGTATCACATACCCATCTAGAATATATTTATCCACTTCCTAATGGACTAGATACTATTTTGCAAAACTTTAAAAAAGTGCTGATTCCTGAACTTAATAATGGTCAACTTATTCATATTATTCGGGATCAATTTTTAATTGATGCTATTCCGTTTTCGAAAATCCAAGGTATTCCATTTACCATTTTTGAAATTGTTGAAAAAGTGCGAGAGATTATATAAGGAGGATATTATTGTTTTACTTTCTTCCAGCTCTCTTTAAGTGTTACAGTTCTATTAAAAATAATTCTTTCTTTATAAGTATCTGGATCTACGCAAAAGTAGCCTAATCTTTGAAATTGAAAAATCTGACCTTTTTTTGCTTCTCTTAAAGAAGGTTCTCCATAGCCTTGAACAACTTTTAAAGAATTTGGATTGATAAAATCAAGAAAATCTCGTTCTTTATTACCATCTGGTAATGGTACAGAAAATAAACGATCATATAATCTGACCTCGACTTTTATTGAATGTTCAGACGATACCCAATGTAACGTTCCTTTTATTTTTCGTAAACTTTCTTTGGTATTGCTACCTGAGAGACTTTTAGAATCATAAAAAGAGTGAACTTCTATAATTTGACCTTCAGAATCTTTTATCACGCTAATTCCTTTAATAATATAAGCGTTTTTAAGACGAACTTCTCCCCCAATACATAACCGAAAGAACTTTTTATACCCTACTTCCATAAAATCCTCTCTCTCAATATAGAGTATTTTTGAAAAAGGAATATTTACAGATTTTGTCGGATAATTTTCAATAACGAGTTTTATAGGATCAAGTATAACCATTACCCGTGTGGCCGTTTTATTAAGTTGTTTGCGGATGCTAAATTCAAGTAAAGAAATGTCAACTACATTATCCCTTTTAGTAACACCTATTTTATTACAAAATTCTCGGATAGCTTCTGGAGAATAACCACGACGACGTAACCCACTGAGAGTTGGCAAGCGAGGATCATTCCATCCTGGAACATATTTTTTTTCTATAATCCGTTGTAATTTACGTTTACTCATAATGGTATAACTAAGATTAAGTCTTGAAAATTCACATTGTCTAGGTTTTATTTTACCGTCTTCATATATCTGATCAAGATACCAATTATATAAAGGGCGATGGTTTTCAAACTCTATTGAACAAAGTGAATGCGATATCTGTTCAATATAATCTGATTGACCATGCGTCCAATCATAAGTAGGGTAAATACACCATTTTTGACCTATACGGTGATGAGATTTTTTTAATATTCTATACATAATAGGATCACGAAGATTCATATTTGGAGAGTTCATATCAATTTTTGCACGTAATACATACTGACCCTCTTCAAATTCTCCGGCTCTCATTCGTTCTAACAACTCTATATTTTCTTTTATAGATCTTCTCCTATAAGGACTTTCTATGCCACCTTCAAAAGGTGTTTTTCTTTGTGCTAGGATGACTTCTTGAGATTGTTCATCTACATAAGCTTTTCCTTTCCATATGAGTTTTTTAGCCCATTGATAAAGTTGTTCAAAATAATCAGATGCATAACATTCTTTATCCCATTTTAAACCCAACCAAAGAATATCTTTTTTTATAGAATTTACATAATTTTGACCTTCTTTAGTTGGATTCGTATCGTCAAACCGTAAATTGATAGACGTCCCGTATTTTCTACTTAGTTCAAAATTTAGACAAATTGCTTTAGCATGACCTATATGTAAATATCCATTAGGTTCAGGTGGAAAACGAAATCGTAAATTCTCTCTAGAAAAATATTTTTTAAGATCATTTTCAATAATTTCTTCAATAAAATGCTCAGGAACATGTTCATTCATATTGAATTTATATTTATAGTTAGAAATATAAACATGGGGATATTTATTGTGGAGTTGGCGGGATTCGAACCCGCGTCCATACAAGTAATTTGTAAGATTTCTACATACTTATCTCCTCTTGTAAACCTACAATAGAAGAGGAGCATTCTATTGAGGAATTATCCTTTTAGTTTTCAAAGGTTTCCTAGCTTTATTTTACGGTACCTCTTAATCATAAATTATAAAGCGGAATTTATGAGAGATATCTTGCTTCGGCAGATTATGCCGACGTGGCTTTAAATTTTTACTTAAGCAGCAAGAGCATAGTTTTCTTCGCCGGTTATATTTTGTGACGCTAGATTTTCGTGTTTACCTCACGTTACACGGTATGCTTACTTACTTATTAAGCTTGCTGTCAAAACCATTTCAACCCCTTATAATATATACTACATTTACTGATGATAAGGAGGCTGGAGTGAAACGTCATTCCACTCTTAACGAGGCAGATCAATGATCCTAACGCTTGGTGAAAGCAGGAGTAGACGTTATTACTTTGTATTGGTAACTATGACTATAAATGCTTATCCCCACAAATTACTGCTATTCTTACGGATAAAGCTATTGCTGCTGGTTATTGCTGCTGGTTCTAATTGTGTTGTATGGAACTTCTTAGGCTGGGTGGGTAGCGTGCCGGTATTATATTACCAGTAATAAAGTCATTCATCGTCCAGCTTCAATAAAGTCATTCATCGTCCAGCTTCAATAAAGTCATTCATCGTCCAGCTTCAATAAAGTCATTCATCGTCCAGCTTCAATAAAGTCATTCATCGTCCAGCTTCTATAGTGAAATTCTATTGCTATCGCTTTTTTACGAGGGAGGAGGTAACGCTTTCTGAATTTTTTTCAGCTCTAACTTTGTAGATACTCCAGAAGAAGTGGTCACTAGATCCATTGGTTATTTGAAGTCGGTCGCTTTATCGCGTTAATCAAATGAGGAAAGTCCGGACATCATAGAGCAACACAAATGGGTAATTCCCTTACACTGCAAGGTGAGGACTAGTGCAACAGAAAGAAAGTACAGTTTGGCTGTAGTGAAATTAGGTAAACTCTGTGCGATGAAATGCTATGTAGACCGGCGTTTAAGATCTGCTCGGTCGTAGTCGGTGGGTAGGCAGTTTGAGATAGATGGTCACATTTATCCTAGATTAATGATAAAGGTTCCTAGGGGGATACAGAATCCGGCTTACAGGCCGACTTAAGTTATGTTCTTCAGCTATACAACCTGTTTTGGTAAAATAATTTCTTCAGATTGTATACTTATATTTGAGCTGCTTACCAAACTAAATGTCCTGTAGCTATACAGAATTCGTAGCTTTTCCATGCCAGTGATGCGTACCACTCATAAAGTCTACACCATAGTAGTGTGTAATATTAAACAGATAGGTTTTATCACGTATTCAAGGACATTAAGGGCATCACTGTTAATCTATAGTAGCATATACGTGTTTATAACCAGCATAAAGCGCTTCAGCGCTGCCTACCAAAAGTTACTATATATTTGCTTGATAGCTACAGACAGACCTTGTACTGATGCTACTAGGTAAACCTTAATGTGTTTAATTTAGACACGTCAGACTGTAAGCTTAGTAATAAAACAGTGCTACAGCTCCTAAGGATGTACAATGATCTCTTATTTTAAATATTCCATTGGTAATTCAACTATACCATGGGGTTCTATTTTAACAATGCGAGTGCAAACCGTTTTAATTAATTCTTGATCTTTAGAAGTAATCAAAATAGTACCTTTAAAACTTTTTAAAGAATTGTTAAGCGAGGTTATAGACTCTAGATCTAAATGGTTGGTAGGTTCATAAAACATCAATACATTAGCTTTAAGTAGCATCATTTTAGAAAACATGCAACGCATCTTCTCACCTCCTGAAAGAACATGGGTTTTTTTTAGCGTTTCATCTCCGCTGAAAAGCATTTTTCCTAAAAATCCTCGGATATATTCCTCACAATTTTCTTCTTCCTTTTCTACATATTGTCGAAGCCAGTCAATAATATTCAGATTATTTTTAAAAAATTCGTCGTAACTACTAGGAAGATATGCTTGTTTTGTGGTAATTCCCCATGAAAAATTTCCACTTTCAGGACGAAGTTTTCCTGCTATGGTTTTATAAAGAATAGATGTAGCTTTGCTATTATCAGAGATCAGAGCAATTTTATCTCCACGATTTACCTTTACTGAAAGGTTTTGAAAAATAATATTCCCTTCAAAGGATTGAGAGAGATTTTTGATCTCTAATATTTTATTTCCAGCTTCACGTTCTTGTTCAAAAATTATAGCCGGATATTTTCTTGATGAAGGTTTAATTTCATTGAAATTTAGTTTATCTAGCATTTTCTTTCGTGCAGTTGCTTGTCTAGCTTTAGCTACATTAGAACTGAATCTTTGGATAAATTCTTGTAATTCTTTACGTTTTTCTTCAGTTTTTTTATTATGTTGCATTTGTTGTTGAATAGCAAGCTGACTCGCTTGATACCAAAATGTATAATTTCCAGTAAATAACTGAATTTTTCCAAAATCCAAATCGCAAATATGAGTACATACTGAATCTAGAAAGTGACGATCATGAGAAACTACAATAACAGTATTTTCATAGTTAGACAAAAAATCTTCTAACCAATTAATAGTATCTACATCTAGATCGTTAGTAGGTTCATCCAATATTAGAATATCAGGATGACCAAAAATAGCTTGAGCCAATAATACACGGACTTTATCTTTCCCATTAAGATGTTTTACTTTTTTAATATGTTCTTCTTCTGTTACACCTAAGCTGGAGAGTAAATGAGCGGCATCTGATTCTGTGTTCCATCCTCCCATTTCCTCGTATAACAATCCTAATTCTCCTGCTTTAATTCCATCTTTTTCTGAAAAATTATCTTTCTTATAAAGAAAATCCATTTCCTGTTTAATGTCAGAAAGTTTTTTATTACCTCTTATCACTGTTTCTAGTACTGTGTAATTATCAAAAACGGAGTGGTCTTGTTTCAATACCGACAGACGTTTTCCAGGTTCAATGTTAATTTTTCCTGAGGTGTAATCTTGTTCACCAGAAAGAATTTTTAAAAAAGTAGATTTTCCTGCACCATTTGCTCCTATAATTCCATAGCAATTTCCTTTAGTAAATTTAATATTTACCTCTTCAAAAAGGATTTTTTTTCCAAATTGTAAAGAAAGATTTGATACTGTAAGCATTACTAAACAAGGATTTTTTTTATAAAAGCTGTTTACAAAGTGATTTACAAAGTGATTTACAAAGTGATTTACAAAGTGATTTACAAAGTGATTTACAAAGTGATTTACAAAGTGATTGAATCAAAATAAATTTTGTTATGAAAACCAAAATTGAAAATAGAAAATCTCGTTTTGAATACGATATTTTAGATGAATATACGTCTGGAATACAGTTATTAGGAACAGAAATAAAATCAATTAGACGGAATAATGTTTCTATTTCTGAGAGTTTCTGTAAAATGAAAAATAAAGAGCTTTACGTTATAAATATGTATATTTCAAAATACGAATGGGGAACGCATATTAATCATGATGTTAGAAGAGAGAGAAAGCTTCTCTTAAAGAGATCAGAGTTAAAAAAACTTGAACGTAAACTCAAGGAGTATAATTTAACTCTAATACCTAAAAGACTTTTTATAAACGATAAAGGACGTGCTAAGCTTAAAATTTTTTTAGCAAAAGGAAGAAAATATTATGATAAACGCAATATTATCATGAAAAGAGAAATGGAGAGACGTAGAGATGATTTTTTTTAAAATATTATAGAGGGAGATTTCATCCAGTAAAATTAAAGGGAGATTTCATCCAGTAAAATTAAAGGGAGATTTCATCCAGTAAAATTAAAGGGAGATTTCATCCAGTAAAATTAAAGGGAGATTTCATCCAGTAAAATTAAAGGGATGGTAGCAATAAACATGCTTATTATATCTGAAGGAGTGATAGCATAATTAAAAAAGCGTGTTTTCAACAATTTTGTAGTAATTAGACCGATTTGGGTTAAAAAAAGTAGGATCTATTACTATAGAAATATAAAAATGTTTTCAGGTAAATAACTTAGACGAAAGCTCTTGCTAAATTGTATCCACAAAATAAAACTAAAGCAGACAATATAATTTCGTTCTTGTTACGAAAGTCCAGGACGTATCAAACTACAAATTTCATCAAAAATCTAAGGAAGAGCTAGGATGATTATAAAACTTCCCCATAAATAAGTATTAAATTGTCCTAAAAGTTTAGTGTTTTGTATCTGTAGATTCAGAGATCTAATCATTGGATTATTTTGATGGATCAAATCATTGGATTATTTTGATGGATAACCCGGACCATTTTATTGAATAGACGATAACTAATAAAATTAGCTGGAGCAAAACCCACAATGATGCTTAGTAAAGCTATAAAAACAGGTTTTCGTAATTCTTCAAGATGTTCCATAAATGGCATCGTAAAATATTCCATGAGACGGTCAGTTGGGAGAATTATTTACTCCGTGGGCTTTATAATCTTGTAAAAAATGACATTAAAAAGAGGAGATGAAAGCATCCTTATAAAAAATTTGTAAGTCTTCAATACCTTCACCTAATTGATCATTCCTCCTTTAAAAACACGTGGATCAGTTTTTTAATCACTTATGTACGGCAGTATATACATAAATCTGCTGACGGCTGCTGCACGAAAAGTATCGTATGCTCCTCCTCACCCCAGGTCGGTAGAAACCGTCTGTATACACGATTAGGGTACATTACTTTTGTTTTTCCTGCTATAAACCGCTTTAGTTTTTTGTAACCCTCTCATTTCTTGTCAAAAAAATCATTTATTTTATTATCTGGAACTATTTTTTCTTCAAAAACATAAGTTCTTGATTTGATTGACTTAATCAGACGTATAACTTTTGTCATTTTTTTATATACATTATTTTGTAACACAGTTTTTTTTGCCATTTTATTTAATTTCTTTATGAATAGTGTATTTTCTTAGAATAGAGTTATATTTTCTTAATTCTATTCTATTAGGCGTATTTTTTTTATTTTTTGTACTAAAATAACGAGAGATCCCTTTTTTTCCACTTTTCTTATGTTCAGTACACTCCAGAATTATTTGGATTCTATTTCCTTTTTTTACCATTTTTTATTTTATTAGTCTTTTTTTCCTCGAACGTTTAAGTGCCTCTTCAATTCCTATAGTATTCACCGTTCTAATTCCAGCTGCAGATATTTTTAACAAAATCCATCTATTTTCTTTAGGAAGAAAGAATCTTTTTTTTATAATATTAATATTAAAACGACGTTTAATTTTATTATTAGCATGAGAAACTTTGTTCCCTATTAGAACTTTTTTACCGGTTATTTTACAAATTTTTGACATTTTAAATCTTTTTTTTATTTCGGATTATTTAAATAACAGCTGCATAAGCTTTTTAATGAATAAATTCCATTATGCAATCCATTATGCAATCCATTATGCAATCCATTATGCAATCCATTATGCAATCCATTATGCAATCCATTATGCAATCCATTATGCAATCTAAAAAAATAGATTATTATTTACTTATAGTGACTATAATTTCAATATTAATAGTCTTTTTTTGTTTCAATGAAATTGGGTAGAAAAATATACAGTTATCAAATAAAAAAACTATTTGATTCTCTCCCAATAAATATGGGGAAACTATTTGAAGAAGAAAATGATATGATTAGTATAAAAATATCTAATCTTGGGGTGGGGGGAATATTAGTGAGATCTTTCTCAAGAAGTATAATACTTCTAACGATAAAATATTACGTTTAGTAAAGACGAAAAGTTTCACTTTTGGTATAAATATGATAACTCTTTCTGGTTTATAGTAATGATCCCCCTAATCTGCAAGAAACTCCCTATCAATACATCTTAACTATGAAAACAATTTTTCATAACGTAGGGGAATTATTCATTCCCGAAAGAAAAATCATATTAGGCAAATTTGTCCATTACTAGTCGAGGTCTTTGTTCTTAATAATGCTATTTTTTTTAATTGTAAACATAAATTAATTGGTTTGGAAAATAATTATACACAAATGTGTTATTCTTATGGAAAGAATAAAAGAATAAAAAAAGAAATTGTCTAGCTAATAAACAACAATTTTGTACTAAAAATCCTTTTAAAACAACGAAAATTCAATAAAAAATACTGACATCACCATTTGATATTAAATGGTGTTCTATGTTTTCTCCATTAGTTTATAATGAACTTAATTGTAAGGCAAAGTGGGATTTTGTTCCATTAAAGTATAATCTTCTTAAGAAGTATGGTGATAATTTTGAAGATCTTATCCCATTTGGTTGGAGTATTTTGATCAAAAACAAAGTTTAATTATTATAGTAAAACTTATATTATTCCCCATTACTTATTGGCAATGTAAATTCATTGCTATAATGAAAATTATACGTTATGATATAGAAGAACTGAATGAAAATTATACGTTATGATATAGAAGAACTGAATGAAAAACTTAAATCTGCAGATAAGCAACAAGCTACTATAGAATTTTATAAAAAAATCGTAATAAATCCAATGTCTGGATTTTTTATGCACTGTTTCAATTTTTTTAAAAAGATTATTAATCTTCGAGGAAAATCATTTCTTTGGGCTTATGATTTAACTTATTACGATTCAGTATTTCATCTTCCTATCCCTATTTATCCCTATTTATCCCTATTTATGGAAATCATGTTAGTTTATTTTATATTGTATACAAAGTTTAGTCATATAAATAATTACGTTCAAGTAAATAATAATAATATTTCATGCCCATAATAATGCTTTTATTTAATTATGCTTCCGTACTTTCATTATATTATATAAAATCTTTTGAATATTATGTTTATATATAAGGGAATAATATTATGAATAAAAACAAATATTTTTTTTTTCTCTCAGGTTTCCTGATTATTTTGGGAATATTTCTTTTTCAATATTTGGTCTTTAAAAGACAACAGATTTCTCCAGATTTTTTTTTTAAAATCCTTTCTGAAAAAAGAGTTCAGAAAATAATTATAACAAATCACTCTAAAGCCATCATATGGGTTTATAAAAAAAATATAAAAAATAAAAAATATCTTTTATATACAGATTTTGATCATTATGAATTAACTATAAATAATTTTCCTTTTTTTTCTAAAAAGATTGAAGAATATAAATATCTCTATAAATTAAATCTCATTCTTCTTTTAAATAATCAAAAAGAATCTAATTTTAGCAAAACTGTCATTGAATCCGTATTCTTTTTTTTCCTCTTTGTAATATTCTGGGGATTCATATTATCTCGTATAAACGTAGGTTCTGGAAAACATATATTTAATATTGGAAAGTCTAAAGCTAAACTTTTTGACGAAAACGATAATGTTAAAATTACTTTCCAAGACGTAGCTGGGTTGGAAGGAGCAAAGGAAGAAATCCAAGAAATTGTTGACTTTCTAAAAAATCCTAATAAATATACTAATTTAGGAGGGAAAATTCCTAAAGGTGCGCTTTTAGTTGGACCTCCAGGAACAGGGAAAACTCTTTTAGCTAAAGCTGTTGCCGGAGAAGCTCAAGTCCCGTTCTTTTCTCTTTCTGGATCTGATTTCGTAGAAATGTTTGTTGGAGTAGGTGCTTCTCGCGTTAGAGATCTTTTTAAACAAGCTAAGGAAAAATCTCCTTCCATTATTTTTATTGATGAAATCGATGCGATAGGACGTTCTAGGGTAAAAAATAATATTAATGGAGCTAATGACGAACGTGAAAATACCCTTAATCAGCTACTTACAGAAATGGATGGTTTTGATACCAATACTAATGTTATAGTGATGTCTGCCACCAATCGTTCAGAGATTCTTGATCAGGCACTTTTACGTCCTGGACGTTTTGATCGTACTCTTTTTATAGATCTTCCAGAACTAAATGAAAGAAAAGAAATTTTTTTAGTACATATTAAAAAATTAAAAATTGCAAAAGATATAGATATTGAATTTTTATCTCGTCAAACTTCTGGGTTTAGTGGTGCTGATATAGCGAATATATGTAATGAATCTGCTATTATAGCAGCTCGTCAAGAAAAATCAAAAATAGAATATCAAGATTTTTTAAGTGCTATAGATAGAATTATTGGAGGATTTGAAAAGAAAAATAAAGTAATAAAGTTAGCAGAAAAAGAAAGAATAGCTTATCATGAAGCAGGTCATGCTGCTATTAGTTGGTTAATTGAACATGCGGCTCCTCTTGTAAAAGTTACTATTGTTCCTAGGGGAAAATCTTTAGGAGCCGCTTGGTATCTTCCAGAAGAACGTCAATTAACTACTTTTGAACAGATGCAAGATGAAATTTGTGCTTTATTAGGAGGACGGGCTGCTGAACAAGTAATATTTAAAACTATTTCTACAGGTGCTTTAAACGATTTAGAACGTGTTACTAAACAAGCACAATCTATGGTAACAATTTTTGGATTAAATAAACGTATTGGTAATATTTCTTATTATGACTCTACAGTTAAAAACGAATCTGCTAAACCCTATAGTGAAAATACTGCCAGAATTATTGATGAAGAAATTTCTAAAATTATTGAAGAACAATATCAACGTGCATATAAATTATTAGCTAATAATCGTGTAAAACTTAAAAAATTAGCTAAGAAATTACTTGATAAAGAAGTTATCTTTAAAGAAGATCTTGAGGAAATTTTTGGAAACAGACCTTTTCCATAAAATATTTTATTTAACTTCTTCAAAATCGACATCTTGAACATTTTTACTCTGAGTATTAGATGCGGAAGTATTTTTACTCTGAGTATTAGATGCGGAAGTATTTTTTTGAGCAGTATACAATTCTTGTGAAATACTGGTCCAAATATCTGTTAAAATTTTTGTAGTCCTGTCTATTTCATAGAAATTTTTTGAAGCCCGAGCATTTTTAAGCTGTTGTAAAATATCTTCTATTTTTTTCTTATTCTCTTTTGATAATTTGTTTTCGGATTCTTTAATCTGTTTTTCAGTTTGAAAAATTAGTCCATCCGTAGCATTTAACTTATCAATTTCTTCTTTATATTTTCTGTCTTTATCAGCATTTTCTTGGGCTTCTCGTTTCATTTTTTCAATTTCTTCTTGACTTAATCCTGAAGAAGCTTCAATACGAATTGATTGTTCTCTATTAGTACCTTTATCTTTAGCTGAAACGTTTAAAATACCATTGGCATCAATATCAAAAGTTACTTCTATTTGAGGTCTTCCTCTAGGAGCTGGTGGTATATTAATTAAATCGAACCGGCCAATTTCTTTATTATCTTTGAAAAGAGATCGTTCACCTTGTCCTACTCGAATAGTTACAGCTGGTTGATTGTCAGAAGCAGTAGAAAATGTTTCTGATTTTTTTGTTGGTATAGTTGTATTAGATTCTATTAATTTAGTAAATATTCCACCTAAAGTTTCTATACCTAAAGAAAGTGGTGTGACATCCAGGAGAAGCACATCTTTAATATCTCCAACAAGAACTCCACCTTGAATAGCTGCTCCTATAGCTACAACTTCGTCAGGATTAACACCTTTTGAAGGTTTTTTTCCAAATAATTTTTCTACTTCAGCTTGAATTTTTGGAATTCGTGTAGAACCACCTACTAAAATTACTTCATCAATATCTTTAATTGCATCTAATCCAGCAGATTCTAATGCTTTTTTGCAAGGTTCCATGGAACGACGAATAAGACCATCTTCAAGTTGTTCAAATTGAGCTCTAGTAATAGTTTGTACTAAATGTTTTGGTCCAGAAGAAGTAGCAGTAATATAAGGTAAATTAATTTCAGTTTTTAGTCCTGAGGAAAGTTCGATTTTTGCTTTTTCAGCTGCTTCTTTTAAACGTTGATGAGCCATAGGATCTTGTCGAAGATCAATACCTTCTTGAGATTGGAAACTCTTTACCAAGAAATTAATAAGAATATCGTCAAAATCATCTCCTCCTAAATTGGTATCTCCATTTGTAGAAAGTACTTCAAATACGCCATCACCTAATTCTAGAATAGAAATATCGAAAGTCCCTCCTCCTAAATCATATACTGCGATTTTTTTATCATGTTTCTTTTTATCTAATCCATAAGCTAATGCTGCTGCAGTAGGTTCATTAATTATGCGTTCTACTTTCAATCCTGCAATTTCTCCAGATTCTTTAGTAGCTTGTCTTTGTGAATCATTAAAATATGCAGGGACAGTGATAACTGCACGGGTAACTTTCTGTCCAAGATAATCTTCAGCAGTTTTCTTCATTTTTTGTAAAATCATTGCTGAAATTTCTTGTGGAGTATAAATTTTTTTATCTATATCGACTCTTGGAGTATTATTAGGACCTTGTATAACCTTATATGGCACCCGATTTATTTCAGTAGAAAGATCCGAAAATGTTGTCCCCATAAACCGTTTTATTGAAAAAATAGTTTTTTTAGAATTAGTAACAGCTTGTCTTTTAGCTGGATCTCCGATTTTTATTTCTCCTTCTTCAACAAAGGCTACCATAGATGGAGTAGTTCTTTTTCCTTCAGAATTAGGAATTACTATAGGATCATTCCCTTCCATTACTGCAACACAGGAATTGGTTGTTCCTAAATCTATACCAATAATTTTATTCATTTTTAAAATTTTTAAAAAGAGAAAACAAGCATTGTGCCATTAATTTTTTTTTATATGATTGTGTGTTTATTTTATAATGTCATTATCAATGACTTTATGTCAACTTTAGAAGATTTTTTTGTAATAATTTTGTAAATTAAAACTAAAATGCTATATATACTCATGCTTTTCTTTGTAAACAATGATTTTATTTTTTAATATACTGTGGACAGTTTAAGCTTTAAAACAAATTCCGTCTCAAAATATGAGATAAGCAAACGTTGGTTACTTATTGATGCAACAGATAAAAGTTTAGGAAGACTTGCTTCTACTATTGCTAAAATAATAATAGGAAAACATAAAATTCTTTTTACACCTAACATAAATTGTGGTGACCATATTATCGTGATTAATGCAGAAAAAATAAGTTTAAAAGGGAATAATTGGAAAAATAGAAAATACATAAGTTATACTGGTTACCCTGGTGGTAAAAAATGTCTAAGCGTTTTTGAACAATTCAATAAAAATCCGATTGTTATTTTAGAAAAAGCTGTTAAAGGAATGTTACCTAAAACAAGGTTAGGGAATCAACTTTATAAAAACCTGCATGTGTATGTAGGTCAAAAACATAAACATGTGTCTCAAACACCTATAGTATTGAATATTAATTAATTTGATATGGAAGTTTTACATATAATAGGAAGAAGAAAAACTTCAATAGCTCGGTTGTATTTATCACCAGGATGTGGTAAAATAGTTATTAATAAAAGAAATTATAAAAAATATTTTCCACAAAAGTTATTAAGATATAAAATTTTACAACCGTTTTCACTTACTAATAATATAGATAAATTCGATTTAAAAATTCGGGTTTTAGGAGGAGGTATAAACGGACAGGCTGAAGCTATTCAGTTAGCTATTTCTCGTGCTCTTTGTAAGATAAATTCAGAAAATCGAAGAATTTTAAAACCTTTAGGATTACTCACCCGTGATCCACGTTCAGTAGAACGTAAAAAATTTGGAAGAAAAAAAGCTAGAAAGAAATCACAGTTCTCTAAACGTTAATTTTCTCGAGAATATTCCGATATATTTATATTATTTTAAATAAATAAATGTAGAATGTCGAAATCGAAAATAAATATAAAAGAATTATTATCTACTGATGTCCATTTTGGACATTCTTCACGTAAATGGTGTGCTCATATGAGTCCATATATATACATGAAAAAAAATGGAATTTATATTATAGATCTTTATAAAACTATAGAAAAGTTACAGGAAGCTTGTAAAGCTATACAGGATATTGTTTATTCAGGTAAAAAAATCCTCTTTGTAGCCACAAAAAAACAAGCTAAAGACATAGTCTCAGAAGTTTCTAGAAAACATAATATGCCTTATATTACAGAACGTTGGTTAGGAGGTTTACTGACAAATTTTATAACTATTCGTAAAACAGTTAAAAAACTTAATCTTATTGACAAAAAAAAGAAAAGTGGTGCTTACGAATCTCTTTCAAAAAAAGAATTATTAATGATAAATCGTTCTCAAAAAAAGCTTGAAAAATATATAGGATCTATATCAGGAATGACGCGATTACCATTCGCCATTTTTATTATAGATATCTCTCGAGAAAAAATAGCTCTTAAAGAAGCTAAGAAACTTAATATTACCACGTTTGCTATGGTAGATACTGATTCTAATCCCAAATTAGTAGATTATTTTATTCCTTCTAATGATGATTCTTCAAAATCTATATCAATTATTTTAAAATATATAAGTGAAGCTATAGCTTTAGGAATTTCTTCTAGACAAAAAGAACGAGAAAACAATGTCTAGAATAACTGCTAATCAAATAAAGAATCTGAGGAAAAAAACTGGTTCTGGAATAATGGATTGCAAAAAAGCGCTTATAGAATCTAAGGGAGATTTTCAAAAAGCTATTGAAATATTACGAATAAATGGAAAAAAAATTGCAATGAGTCTTTCTCATCGCGAGACTAATGAAGGAGTTCTTATTGCAAAAGTAAATAGAGAAGAAACACAAGGAGTAATTATAGGATTAAGTTGTGAAACTGATTTCGTAGCAAAAAATAGTTCTTTTATTAAATTAGCTAATAAATTTGCAGAAATAGCGATTTCATGTAGAAATAAAGATGATTTATTAAATAAATTTATAGGTAATCTTCCGATTAAGGAAAAACTTATAGAACAAACTGGTGTAATAGGAGAAAAAATTGATTTATGTTTTTTTGAAAAACTTTCAGCTTCTTTTGTCTCTTTTTATGTTCATAATGGAAATAAAATAGCTAGTTTAGTCGGATTATCATCTGCACCTAAAGGTGTTCAAGAAGTAGCTAAAAATTTAGCTATGCAAGTAGCTGCTATGAATCCCATAGCTTTAAATAAAAAAAAGTTATCTACTGATATACTTCATAAAGAAAAAGAAATTGCAAAAGAACAATCAAGAAAAGAAGGAAAACCTGAAAATATTATAGAAAAAATTTCTCAAGGAAAATTAAATAAATTTTTTGATGAAAATTTACTTCTTGACCAAAAATTTATAAAAAATAATAAATTATCTGTATTAGAATATGTAAAAAAATTTAATTCGAATATTCAAATTACTGATTATAAAAGATTATCTTTTTAAGGTGGTCAAATATTATTTTGTCCTTCTAATATGTGATATTATCGATTAATCCTTACTCTTCCTCCTAATGTTCGTCCAAAAAATACTCTCTATAATTAAAGAAAGTGCTCAATTGGTTTACAAAACATTAGGAATGTTAACTTCATAAATACAACCAGGTGTAACTACACTTTATTTAGATCACAAGGCCGAAGAATTTAGACGTTATCATGGCGGTATTCCAGCTTTTCTAGTACTTTATAATTTTCCCAATACATTATGCGTATCTACCAATGACATGGTATTCCCAATAAAAAACCTTTATCTGAAGGAGATATTGTGGGGTACTAATGAATGGATATTATGGTGATCATGCTTATACTTTTGCAGTAGGTGAAATATCTGAAGACCGAAAAAAAACTCATAGAGGTTATTCTCTATCCCGTGGTATCTATTCTTGTAGAATAGGGAATTGTACAGGAGATATTGGATACGCTATTCATAACTATGCAGAAAAATATGGTTCCGGTGTAGTTATAGAATACACGGATTAGTAAAAAAATCTAATCCTCTGTTACCCAATTATGGAAAAAGAGGATATGATGGTCCTAGCTATTGAACCCATGATTAATCAGGGAACACCTAAGAGAATTAAAAAATATGATTGGACAATTATTACTAATAAGCCTTCAGTTCATTTTTAACATAATGTAGAAACCCAATTTTACTTTCTACATCTAAAACTATTCATTCTTCTGAAGAGGAACCGACTATTAAACGTATTCTGCTCTTACTCGAGAATAAGTATAAATTCGTCATTTATTTTTAACAAAAATCTTATGCCAACAATCCAACAGTTAATAAGAAAGAAAAGAGAAATTTTTAATAAAAAAAGCAAATCTCCGGCTTTAAATTCTTGTCCTCAACGTCGAGGAGTCTGTATACGAGTTTATACTACTACTCCTAAAAAACCTAATTCGGCAATGCGTAAAGTGGCTAGAGTCCGGTTAACTAATGGAAAAGAGGTTAATGCCTATATTCCTGGTGAGGGTCATAATTTACAAGAACACTCTATCGTTTTAGTTCGTGGTGGAAGAGTTAAAGATTTGCCTGGTGTACGTTATCATATATTACGAGGTGCTATAGATACTGCTGGAGTAAAAGATAGAAAACAAGCACGTAGTAAATATGGAACTAAATATTCCAAAAATGAAAAAAGTAACCCTTAAAAAAAGATCTTTATTACCTGATCCAAAATTTAACGACCCCTTAGTAAGTCGTTTTGTTAATAATTTAATGAAAAATGGGAAGAAAAATCTCGCATATAACATCTTTTATGGTGCTATGAAAATTGTAAAAGAACGTAATGAAAATAAAGATAAAAATGAGCTAGAAATTTGGAAACAAGCACTTACCAATATTATGCCTCATGTAGAAGTTAGGAGTCGTAGAGTAGGAGGATCTACTTTTCAGATTCCTAGACAAATTAGTCCATATAGAAAAATATCAATAGCTATGAAATGGCTTATCTGTTACTCACGAAAAAGAAATGAAAAAAGTATGTCTGATAATCTTGCTGCAGAAATTATTGCCGCATCTAAGGAAGAAGGATTAGCTGTAAAGAAACGTATTGATACTCATAAAATGGCCGAATCTAATAAAGCTTTCTCACATTTTAGGTTCTAATGAAAGATCTTAAATTTACTAGGAATATAGGTATAGCAGCGCATATAGATGCAGGAAAAACTACTACTACAGAACGTATCCTTTTTTATACTGGGATCAACCATAAAATAGGTGAAGTCCATGATGGGGCTTCCACTATGGATTGGATGGCTCAAGAACAAGAGAGAGGTATTACTATTACTTCAGCTGCTACTAGATGTGAATGGAAATATTGTAATAATAAATATGATATAAATATTATAGATACACCAGGTCACGTGGATTTTACCGTAGAAGTAGAACGTTCCTTAAGAGTCTTAGATGGAATGGTTACTATTTTTAGTGCGGTAGATGGAGTAGAACCACAATCCGAAACTGTATGGCGTCAAGCAGAAAAATATAAAGTCCCAAGAATAGGTTTCGTCAATAAGATGGATAGACGAGGTGCAGATTTTTTCAATGTTTGTTCTCAGGTAAAAAAAATATTAGGTGGGAATCCTTTGCCCCTGCAAGTTCCTATTGGGAGCGAAGAAAGTTTTAAAGGTGTTGTGGATCTTATTTATAATAAAGCTATAATCTGGAGTGAAGATGATTATGGTATGACTTATAAAAATATCCCTATTCCCAACAATCTTGAAAAAATAGTAGCTTACTATCGTGGAAAACTTATTGAAGCTATCGCGGAATACGATGATATTTTGATGGAAAAATTTTTTGAAAATCCTAATTCTATTTCAGAAAAGGAGTTGATTGAAGATTTGAGAAAAGCTACTATTCAAATGAAGATTGTTCCTATGCTTTGTGGATCATCATTTAAAAATAAAGGGGTCCAGTCTATTTTAGATGCTGTTTGTCAATATCTTCCATCTCCTCTAGATGTGGAACAGATTATTGGAAATAATATTAAAACAAAATCTTCCGAAAAAATAATTCCAAGTGATAATGAACCATTTACAGCTTTAGCTTTTAAAATTTCTACTGATCCTTTTGTCGGTCGTTTAGCTTTTTTTAGGGTCTATTCTGGAAAGCTTTCTGCAGGTTCTTATGTTTTAAATACTCGTTCCAATAATAGAGAACGTATTTCTCGTCTATATCAAATGCATGCTAATAAGCAAAACCCAATTAATAGTATTAAATCAGGAGATATTGGAGCTGCTGTAGGATTTAAAGATATAAAAACTGGAGATACTCTTTGTGATGAGAATCGGCCGATCCTTTTGGAAAGTATATCTTTTCCTGATCCAGTAATCGGGTTTTCCATAGAACCTAAATATAAAAATGATATTGATAAAATGAGTTTTGCTCTTTCCAGACTCGTTGAAGAAGATCCTACTCTTCAAGTTCGTATAGATAATTCCAGTGGACAAACGATTTTATCAGGAATGGGAGAGCTTCATTTAGAAATCATTATTGATCGTCTTAAAAGGGAATTTCAAGTAGAAGTAAATCAAGGAAAACCTCAAGTAGAGTACAAAGAATCATTTACTACAGAATATAAACATAGAGAGGTTTATAAAAAACAAACTGGAGGTCGGGGGAAATTTGCTGATATTATATTTAAAATTGGTCCTTCTAATAAGAATTCGTTCGAATTTGTTAATTCTGTAAAAGGAGGAAATATTCCTAAGGAGTTTATTCCATCTATAGAAAAAGGTTTTAAAGAAGCTATGAAAACCGGTCCTTTAGCAGGTTATGAAATAGATGCGATGAAAATAACTTTAATAGATGGAACGTATCATCCTGTGGATTCTGATCAATTATCATTTGAACTAGCAGCTAAGATCGGGTTTAAAGAAGCGGCAAAAAAAGCAAATCCAGTTCTATTAGAACCTATTATGAAAATTGAAATAGTTACTTCAGAAGAAAATCTTGGAAATATAGTAAGTGATTTAAACCGACGTCGTGGTATTATGCAAGGTGTAGATGATCGTAACAATTCTAAAATAATTAGAGCACAGGTTCCTTTAACTGAAATGTTTGGATATGTAACTACTTTACGAACACTTTCGTCAGGAAGAGCTACTTCTTCAATGGAATTTTCTCATTACGAATCTGCTCCTAAAAACGTTGCTGAATCTATTATTTTTAGGGTAAAAGGAGATCCTCATAAAAATGAATCATAAAATTAGAATAAAATTAAAATCTTACGATCATAATTTAGTAGTCTGCTGAAAAAATAGTCAAATCTGTGAAACCCACTGGGGCTTTTGTTAACGGACCCATATGTTTGCCAACACAAAAAAAAATTTTTACTATTTTACGTTCACCACATGTTAATAAAAAGTCTCGTGATCAGTACGAATTACGTATTCATAAAAGATTATTAGATATTTATAGTCTTTCTTCTAAAACTATAGATGTGCTAATGAAACTCGAAATTCCTAGTGGTGTAGAAATTGAAATAAAAGGATAATTTATTATGTCAGGTATTATAGGAAAAAAAATTGGAATGACGAGTCTTTTTGATGAAGATGGAAAACATGTTTCTTGCACTGTTATTCAGGCAGGGCCATGTTCAGTTATACAAATTAAAACTTTTGAAAAAGATGGTTATTCATCTGTACAACTAGGTTTCGATAATCAACTAGAAAAAAATGTATCTAAACCTCTGTATGGTCATTTTAAAAAAGCTGGAGTGTATCCTAAAAAAAAAATTATGGAATTTTCTGGCGAATTTGTGAATAATATAAAATTAGGTGATGAAATCAGTATAAATTTATTCTCAGAAGGAGAATTTGTCGATGTCACAGGTTTATCTAAAGGTCGGGGGTTTCAGGGTGTAGTCAAGAGACATAATTTTTCTGGAGTTGGAGAACGAACTCATGGTCAACATAATAGGTTAAGATCTCCAGGTTCTATTGGAGCAGGATCTGATCCTTCTAGAGTCTTTAAAGGAACAAAAATGGGAGGTAGAATGGGATATAAAAATGTTACTGTTAAAAATCTTAAAGTCCTAAAAATAGTTCTTGAACGTCAGATTATTGTTTTAAAAGGGTCTGTTCCTGGTAATAACAATACATATCTAGCAATTAAAAAATGGAAATAGCCGTATTAAATATTAAAGGAGAATCTACCGGTCGTCATATTTTATTAGACCCCTCTATTTTTAAGAGAGATTATAATGATCATTTAATATATTTTGATATTAAAAGTTATTTAGCTTCACAACGTCAAGGAACAAATAAAACTAAGGAGAGGAGCAAATTATCAGGAAGCACTAGAAAACTTCATCGTCAAAAAGGGACAGGTAGTTCAAGAAAGGGAGATATTCATAATCCATTATTTCGTGGTGGGGCTAGAGTCTTTGGACCTCGTCCAAGATCGTTTCATCAAAAATTGAATAAACTTGCAAAAAGTTTAGTTAAAAAATCTATACTTAGTAAAAAAGTAAAAGATAATGCTATTAAAGTAGTAGAAGATTTTTCTTTTGAAAAGCCTAATACTAAAAAATTTTTAAGTCTATTACGTTCTTTTAAATTAGAAAAGAAAAAAATCCTCTTTGTATTAAAAACACCAGATAAAAAATTATATCTGTCGGCAAGAAATTTACAAGGAAAAAAAATTAGAACTGTTAACGAAATAAATAGCTATGATTTACTGAATTCAGTTAAATTAATTTTTTTAGAAAGTGCTTTTTGTCAAATTCAGGAAAATTTAAAAAAAGTAATATAAACATGGATTTTTTATTAAAAAAGCCAATTATTACTGAAAAAACTAGTGCTGCTGTTAAGTTGCACAATGTTTACGTTTTTTTAGTAAATATACGTCATAATAAATATGATATAAAAAAAATAATTGAAAATAGATATTCTGTATCTGTAAAAAATGTCCGGATTATAGTGTGTGCACCTAAACGTTTTAAATATAAAAAAATTAAAAAAGCTCTAGTAGAATTTAAAAAAGGACAATCGATAGATTTTTATAATCTAGATTGTTATCATCAGATTCAGTAATTATGTCAGTGAAAAAATTAAAACCTATAACACCTGGACAGAGATTTAGAATTGTAAATAGTTTTAAGGAAATTACTAAAACTATTCCTAGCAAAATTTTAACTAAAGGAAAATCCTCTACTGGAGGTAGAAATAATACTGGAAAAATGACTGTCCGTTATATTGGACAGGGTCATAAAAGAAAATATAGAATTATCGACTTCAAAAGAGATAAAAGAGAGATATTTGCCGTAGTGAAATCTATAGAATATGATCCTAATCGTTCAGCGTTTATCTCTCTTCTTCATTATGACGATGGAGAAAAGCGGTATATTATTGCCCAAAATGGACTTAAAGTTGGGCAGAAAATTATTTCTGGAAAATCAGTACTTCCTGAAATAGGAAATGCTACTTTTTTAAGTGATATCCCGTTAGGTACGATTATTTCTTGTATTGAAGTTCAACCAGGTAAAGGAGCCAAAATTGCCCGTAGTGCTGGTTCGTATGCGCAAATCTCTGATAGAGATAATAAATATGCTATAATTAAACTACCTTCAGGTAAAACAAAGATACTATTGGCTACTTGTATGGCTACTATAGGTTCAGTATCAAATTCAGATCATCAATTAGAAATATCTGGGAAAGCGGGTAGGAACCGTTGGTTAGGAAGAAGGCCTAGGACCAGAGCAGTTGCTATGAATCCTGTAGATCATGCTATGGGGGGTGGTGAAGGTAAAGCATCCGGTGGTCATCCCAGAAGCCGTAAAGGGATTCTTTCTAAGGGATATAAGACAACCAGAAAGGTCGATAGAATTGATAAAAAATATATGAAATAAATTATGACACGTTCCTTAAAAAAAGGTCCATATATACACTATAAATTATATAAAAAGGTTACAAAAAGGTCTCATTCTATTAAAAATAAAAAACCCGTTATAAAAACTTGGTCTAGAAATTCTGTTATTTCTCCAGATTTTGTTGGAAAAATTATAGCAGTTCATAATGGAAAACAATTTATACCAGTATCTATTACTGAGAATATGGTAGGTCACAAACTAGGAGAATTCTCTCCTACACGGATTTTTAGGGGACATGCTGGTGCGAAGAAAAAAATAAAATAAATTTATGGGATCAAGAAAAAGAATAAGTGCTATATCTAAAAGACGTCCAGTTTTTGCATGTTTAAATAACGTCCCTATTTCAGCTAGAAAAATGAGACTAATAGCTAATTTAATACGTAATCTTTCAACCCAGAAGGCCCTAGAAGTAGTTCAATTTAATAAAAAACATGCATCTATTTATTTTGAAAAGCTTATTCTTTCTGCTATGGCTAACTGGATAAATAATAACACCTCTCTTGGTAAAGAGCATTTATATATTAGTAGAATCTATGTAGATAGTGCTCATATGCTCAAAAGAGTTCGTGCTGCTCCTCAGGGGAGAAGTCATCAAATTAGAAAAAGATCTAACCATGTTAGTATTTTTTTGTATAGTAAAAATAATGGAGAATAATGGGACAAAAAACAAATCCGATTGCTAATCGACTAGGTATTATAAGAGGTTGGGATTCTAACTGGTATGGAGGAAAAAATTACAAAAATAGAATAAAAGAAGATTACCATATACGTAAATATATTGAAGTACACTTTTCAAAGTCTAGTATATCTCATATTTATATAGAAAGTACTTTAAAAATGATCATTCTTACTATTACTACATCTCGTCCTGGTATTATTATTGGAAAAGGAGGAAAAGAAATAGATAAACTAAAAGAGTCATTAAAAAAAATGACTAAGAAAGATGTTAATATTAATATATATGATATACGTAATTCTTCTTTGGATGCTCGTTTGGTCGCCAAAAATTTATCCCAACAAATTTCCAATAGAATTTCTTATAAGAAAGCTATTAAGGTAGCTATTTATGATGCTAAACGTCTGGATGTTGAAGGTATCAAAATCCAGATATCTGGTAGGTTAAATGGTGCAGAAATGTCCCGAACTGAATCTTATAAAGAGGGTCGGATTCCTCTTTCGACCCTTCGTGCTGACATAGATTATGCTATCGATTTTGCTAAGACTTCTTATGGAATAATTGGAATAAAAGTTTGGATTATGAAAGGAGAAATTTATGAAAAAAAAACAGATCTATCTCCATTAATAGGATTGAAAAAACAACAAAGACCCAAATAAAAAAAAGATGTTACAACCTAAAATAACAAAATATAGAAAACAACAGAAAGGTCGCATAAAAGGAAAATCTAGTAGAAATTGTACCCTTTCTTTTGGAATTTTCGGGTTAAAAACATTAGAGTCAAGTTTGATAACAGACCGTCAGATAGAAGCTTCTCGTATAGCAGCTACTCGGTATATGAAAAGAGAAGGAAGATTATGGATTAATATTTTTCCTGATAAACCAATAACTAGGAAACCTCAAGAAGTTAGAATGGGTAAAGGAAAAGGTTCAGTAGAATTTTGGGCAGTGCCTGTAAAATCAGGTTGTATTTTATTGGAAATTAGTGAAGTAACATTATTAATAGCTAGAGAAGCTTTACGGTTGGCAGCAAAAAAGTTACCAGTAAAGACTAAATTTATAGTAGCCAATAATTTTTATGGATTATAAGAATGAAAGCATCTGAAATAATCAATCTCTCTATAAAAGAAATTAGTAACCAAATAAAAAATAAAAAATCAGAGTATGAAATTCTTCATTTTAATAATAAAATATCTACGTTAAAAAATCCTCTAAAATTAAGAATTACTAGAAAAATTATAGCTCGGATGCTGACTATACTTCGGAAAAAAAATACATAAAATTTTTTATGAAAAGGAATTTAAGAAAAGAAAAAATCGGAGTTGTTATTAGTAATAAAATGAATAAAACTATTATTGTAAAAGAAATAAGACGTGTCAAACATCCTTATTATAGAAAAGCTATATCTAGGATAAAAAAATATGCTGCACATGACGAATATAATATTTGCAATGAGGGAGATCTTGTTCAATTAATGGAAACACGTCCACTTAGTAAAAGTAAGCGTTGGAGATTGGTTAGAATAATAGAAGAAGTCAAATAGTTATTAGATGTTACAGCAAGAATCCATACTGAAAGTTGCCGATAATACAGGGGTTAAAGAGGTATTACTTATTCGTATACTTGGCGGTACTAAAAAGCGGTATGCCTCGATAGGAGATAGGATCGTAGTATCTTTTAAAAAAGTTATTTATTCAGGTGATATAAAAAAAGGGCAGGTCTCTAAAGCTGTAGTTGTACGTACAAAAAAACCAGTTCGTCGTGAAGACGGTTCTTATATTTCATTTGATGATAATGCTTGTGTACTTCTCAATACTTCAGGAGAAATTATAGGGACTCGTATTTTTGGACCTATTCCTCGGGAACTACGTGAACATAATAAATATCTGAAAATTATATCATTAGCATCTGAAGTTCTTTAGATTATTATGAAATCAAAAATAAAAAAAGGAGATAAAATCATCGTTTTAAGTGGAAATTATAAAGGGGTTAAAGGAAGAGTAATAGCTGTTTTTCCTAAAAACAAAACCGCTATTGTAAAAGGTGTTAATCTTATAAAACAACATATTAAACCCCATGATAACAATCCCAAAGGGGAGATTATTAAAAGAGAATCTCCTATCTCTTTATCAAAGATTTCTGTAGTTGATCCAGATAGCGTAAAACCGACCCGTATTGGATTTCATCTAAAAGATGGAAAGAAGTTTCGGATAGCAAAGCGTTCTGGAAAAATCTTATGATGTATTTACCTAGAATAAAAAGTTTATATAAAAAGAAAACTTCTCTGATAATGGAAGAATTCAAATATTCTTCGCCGATGCAGGTTCCGATACTTAAAAAAATTATTATAAGCCAAGGAATAGGAGATGCTGTATCCGATAAAAAACTGATAAAGTATGCTATTGACGAAATTAGTGCTATTGCTGGTCAAAAAGCAGTCCCTTGTCTATCAAGAAAAGATGAATCCGGGTTTAAACTCCGTAAGGGAATTCCAGTGGGAATTAAGGTCACTCTTAGAGGAGATAGAATGTTTGAATTTTTAGATAGGTTAATCACTGTAGCTCTTCCTAGAGTACGAGATTTTAATGGAATTAATTTTAAAAGTTTCGATGGTCACGGTAACTACAATATGGGGATATCAGAACAAATTATATTTCCAGAAATTTCTATAGAAAAAATTAACAAAATTTCAGGAATGGATCTTACTTTTGTTACCTCAGCTAAAAGTGATGAAGAGGCGTTTTCATTACTAAGACATCTTGGATTGCCTTTTAAAAAAAAATAAATAAAAATGGCTAAAAAATCTCTTCAATCTAGAGAACGTAATAGATTAAAATTATATAACAAATATGCTGAAAAACGTAATAAGCTAAAAAAATCTGGTAATTATGAGGGGTTGCAAAAACTTCCTCGAAATTCTTCTAGAGTTAGATTGCATAATCGTTGTGAATTTACAGGACGTCCTAAAGGATACATGCGTCTATTTGGAGTATCTAGGATTTTTTTTAGAGAACTTGTAAATATGGGTTTAATTCCAGGGATAAAAAAATCTAGTTGGTAATATGTACACAGATCCTATAGCAGATTTTTTAACACGAATTCGGAATGCTTTAAATGCTGAACATAGTATAGTGGAAATTCCTTCTTCAAAATTAAAAAAAGAGATTACAAAAATCTTATTTGATCAAGGATTAATATTAAGTTATAAATTTGAAGAAAATTCAAATAAGAAAAATATTAAAATTGCTTTAAAATATGACCGTAAAACAAGAAAACCAGTAATTAAGTCTATTAAGCGTTTAAGCAAACCAGGATTAAGAAAATACAGTTCATCTACTAATTTACCTCGTGTATTAAATGGGTTAGGAATTGCAATAATTTCGACCTCTCAAGGCGTCATGACAGATAAACAGGCTCGAGCAAAACATGTTGGAGGAGAAGTTATATGTCATGTATATTAAAAATGTTATTTATGTTAAGAATTCGAAATTTTCCTCTTTCTATACCGAAAGGAGTTTCGGTCGAATTAAAAAACAATAATCTTATAGAAGTATTAGGACAGATCGGAAAATTACAACAAGTATTCTCTTCACGAATTAAAATAGAATATAATGGAGAAAAACTCTTAGTGAAGAGAACTTCAGATAACAAGGAAGATAGAGCAATACATGGTCTTTATTGCTCAATTATTAAAAATATGTTTATTGGAGTCACCATGGGATTTTCTAAGGAATTGGAATTAGTAGGAATAGGATACAGAGCTTTTCATAAAAATCAACGATTAGAATTAAATTTAGGTTTTTCTCACAATATTATAATGGAACTTCCGATAGAAATTAAACTACATACCCAATATGAAAAAGGAAAAAATCCATTAATTATTCTTAAATCCTGTGATAAGCAACTATTAGGTCTTGTTGCTGCTAAAATTTATTCTATTAGAAAACCAGATCCTTATAAGGGAAAAGGAGTAAGATACGTCGGAAAATATATAAGAAGAAAAGCAGGAAAATCCGCTTAAAAATGTCTAAAAAAAAGAATAAAATTTTTGGTACTTCAGAAAGGCCCCGTCTATCAATATATAGAAGTAATAAAGATATTTTTGCTCAAGTCATTGATGATTTTAAAGGTATTACGTTATCTTCAGCAACAAGTAAGGAAAAAAAATTTAAAATAAAAGTAAGTAAAACTAAAAAAGCTACTTTGGTTGGTCAAATCTTAGGAGAAAAAACTCTTAAGTTAGGTATAAGTCGTGTAGTCTTTGATAGAAATGGTTATCTCTATCACGGTAGAGTAAAAGCCTTAGCTGAAGCAGCTCGAAAAGAAGGATTAGAATTTTAACCCAAAATGGAAAAAACAGTTATTAATAAAAAAATTTCTAGACTTGTTGAAGTAGATAGAGTAGTAAAAGTAACCAAAGGAGGAAGAGGATTTAGTTATCGGGCACTTGTAGTAGTGGGGAATGAAACTGGTATAGCCGGATACGGGACTGGAAAATCTAAAGATATTTCTGAAGCTATTTCAAAAGCGGAAGATAATGCTAAAAAAAATATGTTTAAAATTCCTGCTGTTAATGGTAGTATTCCTCATGAACAAGAATCTCGTTATTCAGGGGCTTGTGTTTTTATGAAACCTGCTTCTCAAGGAACAGGACTTATTGCTGGTGGCGCAGTGCGCGCTGTATTAGAAGTAGTTGGGATTAAAAACGTACTGTCAAAATCTAAAGGTTCTACTAATGCACACAATGTAGTAAAAGCAACGTTTAAAGCATTATCAAATATGCGTGATATAAAAAATATTGCTAGAGAAAGAGGTGTCTCTATACAAAAAGTTTTAAAAGGTTAAAACAAATGAATAAAATTAAAATTACGCAAGTCAAAAGTATTATAAAATGCTCTAATAATCAAAAAAAAACTATTAAAGCCTTAGGGTTAAGAAAAATTAATCAGAAGGTAGAGCATCTTTATACTCCTCAAATACTAGGAATGATCCGTAAAGTAAGGCATCTTCTAAAAATAGAAACAAATGAAATTTGTAAAAAATTGTAACCGTCTTGGTAGAGGGCAAGCTTCTGGAAAAGGAGGAACTTCAACACGAGGACATAAAGGAGCAAAATCACGCTCAGGAAATTCTACTAAATTTGGATTTGAAGGTGGTCAAATGCCTCTACAGCGCCGCATCCCTAAATTTGGATTTAAAAATATTCATCGTAAATGTTATGTTGGTATTAATATAGATGTCTTACAAAATTTAGTAGATAAGGGAAAAATTAAAACCGAAGTGAATCCAATAATTTTACAAAAACTCGGTTTAGTATATAAAAATAAATTAGTCAAAATATTGGGTCGTGGAAAATTAACATATAAAATAAATTTTTCAGCTTTAAAATTTAGCAAAAGTGCTATAAAAGCAATCCAAAAGGTTGGAGGTCAAATTTGTTAGTACTCTAAAAAATATTTGTAAAGTAGAAGAATTGCGGAACCGAATTATTGTTACTATTTTTTTTTTATTAGTCTACCGTTTAGTATCTTATGTTCCTTTAGTAGGAATTAATTCTAGAGAGATAGGTTACTTTATAGAAAATCTGAATCCAAGTCCCAAGAACATTATGCAGGTTCTTTCTTCATTTACTGGTGGTGCTTTTACCCATGCTTCTGTATTAGCTCTTGGAATCATGCCTTATATCTCAGCCTCTATTGTTATCCAACTGATGGAAATTATTTTTCCATCTCTAAAAAGAGAAGGAGAAAGTGGGATAAAAAAAATTAATGATCTTACTAAATGGCTTACTATAGGTCTTTGCCTTATTCAGGCCCCAGCATATATTGCAGCACTTACTACTCAATTCTTACCATTTTCTTATATTCCTAAAGCTTATCTATTAGATATAACAAGTTACGAGGTCAAATTTGTTTTCTGGTTAATGTCTATTTTATTACTTACTACAGGAACATTATTTTCTATGTGGCTTGGAGAAAATATTTCCAATAAAGGAATAGGAAATGGTATTTCATTAATTATTATGATAGGTATCATAGTACGTTTTCCAGAATCCATAGTTATGGAAATACGAAATAGAATGGAAGTAGGTAACGTTGGTCTATTTTTATTATTTGTTGAATTTATAATTTGGTTTTTTATCATACTATTTTGTATATTTGTTAGACAATCCGTGAGAAAAATTCCTCTTCAATATGTCAAATCTATTAAAAATTATTCTGTTTCAATAAAACCGTCAATTCGACAATATATTCCGTTAAGTGTTCTAACGGTAGGAGTTCTGCCTATTATATTTGCACATGCCATTATGTTATTGCCAGTAATTTTATTTCCTCATATTAGAAATGAAGAATTAAAAAAAATTGTAGACATTTTCCAAGATATTTATGGAGTTTGGTATAATATAGTATTTGTTTTTCTTATCATATCCTTTACATTTTTTTATACCGCAATTACTATTCCTGTAAATAAAATGGCGGATGATCTTAAAAAAAATGGAGCATATATTCCAGGCGTAAAACCTGGTCAGGATACGATTGATTATATAGATAATATTTTGTATAAAATAACTTTTTTAGGAGCAATTTTCCTGGCAATAATTGCCGTATTGCCTGCTATTGTGGTCAGAATAGGAGTTACTAAGGGATTTTCTTTATTTTACGGAGGTACATCATTATTAATTATTATAGGAGTAGTACTAGATATGTCTCAACAAATAAATGCTTATTTGCTTAATATTCATTATGACGGAATGATGCAAGGAAAAATATCTTATAACAAAAAATAATTTCATGTATAATAAAAAAGAATCTTTTATAGAGCAAGATGCTGAAATTATAGAAGCATTGCCTAATGCAATGTTCCGTGCTCGTTTAGAGAACGGACATATTCTTAAAGTTTATATATCTGGAAAAATGAGAAAGAATTATATAAAAATTCTTCCTGGAGATAAAGTTAGGATGGAAATTTCTCCTTATGACCTTACTAAAGGTCGAGTTATTTATAGATATTAGAATTTATAACATTTGATGCAATGAAAGTGAAAACCTCTTTAAAAAAAAGAAGTGTTGATTCTAAAATAGTAAGACGTAAGGGTGGACGTTTATATGTAATAGATAAAAAAAATCCAAAATTTAAACAAAGACAGGCGTAGTATATGGCAAGACTTTCAGGAGTAGACTTACCTAAAAACAAAAGGGGAGTAATAGGACTAACGTATATCTACGGTATAGGAAAAAGTACAGCGAAAAAAATCCTTTCCCAAGTAGGAGTAAATCATGATAAAAAAATAAAAGATTGGAGTGATGAAGAAATTAATGACATCCGGAAAGTTCTTCTAGAAAGTGTAAAAACTGAAGGAGAACTTAAATCGGAATACCAGATGAACATTAAACGTTTAATGGATATAGGTTGCTATAGAGGGATTCGTCATCGAATTGGTTTGCCATTAAGGGGACAGAAAACTAAAAATAATTCTAGGACCAGAAAAGGTGTAAAAAAAACAGTAGCTAATAAGAAAAAAATTATTAAATAAATGAAAACACATGGCAAAAACAATAGTAAAAAAGTTGAAGTTGATATTATAGGTATAGCACATATAAATTCTTCTTTCAATAACATTATCATTACTTTAACAAATAAAAAAGGAGAGGTTATATGTTCTTGTTCTGCAGGTGAAATAGGATTTAAAGGTTCTAAAAAGAATACACCTTATGCTGCTCAAATAACTGCTGATAAAGTAGCTGAAAAGGGTTTTAATGCTGGACTTAGAAAAGTAGATGTTATTATAAAAGGATGTGGAATTGGTAGAGAATCAGCTATTCGTTCTTTGAATAAGGTAATTTCCGTTGTTAGTATTACAGATAGTACTCCATTGCCTCATAATGGATGTAGACCTCCTAAACGTAGAAGAGCTTAATTATGGCAAAATATATAGGACCTAAAACTAAAATTGCACGGAAATTTTGCGAAAATCTCTTTGGTAAAGACAAAGATTTTGAACGTAAAAAAAATCAACACGTCAGTTATCATAGACGAGTAAAAAAATCTGGATATGCTCTTCAACTTTTAGAAAAACAGAAACTCAAATATATATATGGTGTTTTGGAACGTCAATGTAGAAGAATGTTTAAAAAAGCATTAAGTATGAAAAAAAATACTGGTGAAGTCTTTTTACAGTTATTTGAATCTCGTTTAGATAATGTGGTTTATAGATTAGGTATCTCTCTATCTAGGTCATCCGCACGACAATTAGTATTACATGGACATATAACTGTCAACCAAAAAAAAGTAAATATTCCTTCTTATTTATTAAAACCAGGAGATATTGTAGAAATTATAAACAAATCTAAAAATAATCCAAATATTCAACATGTTTTGAATTCCCATAACTCGGATGGTCAAATAGTTGATTGGTTGGTATGGGATCAAGAAAAAATGCGTGGAACTTTTAAAAGTCTTCCTGAAAGAGAAAATATTCCAGAGAATATTAATGAACGAATAATAGTTGAATGGTATTCCAAATATAAATAAATATGACGATTGTAAATATTATACAACCTGAAAGAGTACTCATAAAGAGTGAAACTTTGTATTCAGGCATTTTCGAAATTAACCCTTTGGAACCTGGTTTTGGAGTTACTATAGGGAATAGCCTAAGACGAATTCTTCTTTCTTCTTTAGAAGGTTTTGCTATTACTTCAGTAAAAATTGAAGGAGTCAATCATGAATTTTCTACAATAAAAGGAGTAATAGAAGATGTTACAGACATTATTCTTAATTGTAAAAAAATCCGATTCCAAAAATCTAGTGATTTAAAAAGCACTAAAGAAGAAGTAACGGTTTGTATAAAAGATAAAGAGAAAATTACAGCGGGAGATTTTGGCACATTTATATCTGGATTTAAAGTATTGAACCCAGATCTTATTATATGCAATAAAAAAAAATCTATTCCTTTTAATATTTTCTTTATTATAGAAAAAGGTCGTGGATATGTACCTGCTGAATCAAATAAAAAATATGAATATCCCATAGGAACTATTGCGATTGATTCTATATTTACACCAATAAAAAATGTAAAATATACTGTGGAAAATTGTCGTTTTGAACCAAAAACATATTATGAAAAACTTTCTATAGAAATTCAAACAGATGGTTCTATCTCTCCTAAAGAGGCTTTGATAGAAGCTTCTAAAATTCTAATAAATCACTTTATGTTATTTAATGAGAATAATATTTCTACCGAGAGTCAAAATATTACAGAACTTTCTGAATATACTGTATACTTGGAGAAATTGTTGAATTCTAATCTTTCCGAACTGGGCTTCTCGGTCAGAGCACAAAACTGCTTAAAATCAGCAGAAATTTTTACGTTAAGACAACTAATAAGTAAAACCGAAAAAGATCTAAAAAAATTGAAACATTTTGGAATAAAAACTTTGAATGAGATAAATATCTTTTTAGAAAAAAAAGGTTTGGGTAGAGTTAAAAAATAATTCAATCTTAGTACGATAAACAGTACGATACAACTCATTCATGTTTTCTCTGGAACTCTGGGAGTAAGGATTGGTAATCCATAAAATTCCGTTATGGAGGTAAAGATTACCTGGTAAAAGGAGTGTTAAGAGAAAATGTGAATAGAATACTTTCTCAAGTTTATCATAGATCTATAGATCTTATTGAAGGTCCCAAAACATTGGTGGCTAATGCATTGCTAGGAATTTCTTTAGTAGGGTTGAACGCTTGTACTCTCACCATAAGCTACCTTTTCACAAGCTCCTCAAGCTCCTCAAGCTCCTCAAGCTCCTCAAGCTGCTGGATATTCACCTTAAGAACAAGTTTAAAGGAAGTGAATATCTTACTGGCGAAAATTATCACTCTATTGAAGACGTAATGGATAAAAATTGCGTAGACCCGACGATTATATCTCATAGTGAACGTCTGGCGAATAAGCTTTTGCGAATTGAAGAAATCCTTGCAGTATATGCCTATTATCCTCAATGGTAAGCTTTCTACTCACCCTACTCACCCTACTCACCATGATACACAGGAAAAAGATAAATCATCTTGGGAGAACGTCATCACATAGAAAAGCTATGTTGTCGAATATGGCCTGTTCTCTTATTCTGAAAAAAAGAATAAGTACCACTTTAGCTAAGGCGAAAGCATTACAACGTTTTATAGAGCCTCTTCTTACCAAGAGCAAAACATCTAGTACACATTCTAGACGCATAGTATTTTCATATTTACAAAATAAGTCCGCTGTTGTCGATATTTTTCTTACAGTGGCTCCTAAAATATTAGAGCGTCCTGGAGGTTATACCAGAATTATTAAAACTGGATTTCGATTGGGTGACGGTTCAGAAATGGCACTAATAGAATTAGTGGATTTTAACCCTAACCCATGGTATACTAAAAACAAATAATAGTACAAGCATTAAATCGCTATCTGGGGTTATAAGAATCGCGGAATTATCCACATTAATATATTCTTTTCTAGTTGTTCCAGAGGACGGCTAAATTTACAAAGCATTATGGAAATATTAACTCGTTACACACCTAAAAATATTGAGAAAAAAATATATCATTTTTGGCTTAAAAAATCTTTTTTTCATTCTATTCCTGATGAAAGGCCTTCTTATACTGTGGTAATTCCTCCACCAAATATTACTGGGATACTTCATATGGGTCACATGTTGAATAACACGTTACAAGATGTACTTGTACGTCGTTCTCGTATGAGAGGTTACAATACTTGTTGGGTTCCAGGAACAGATCATGCTTCCATAGCCACTGAGGCTAAAATAGTATCTCATCTAAAAGAAAAAAAACTTACTAAATCAAAAATAGGTAGAGAAGCTTTTCTAAAATTAGCTTGGGAGTGGACTCATAAACATAGAGAGACCATATTGAATCAACTTAAAAAGCTTGGATGCTCTTGTAATTGGAAATTTACAAGATTTACTATGGATAAATCGCTATCAAATTCTGTTATTCGTTGTTTTATTGATTTATATAGACGCGGATTGATTTATAGGGAATACAGAATGGTACATTGGGATACTGAGGCGAAAACCACTATATCAGATGAAGAGGTAATATATAAAGAATGTAAAGGAATACTTTATTATATAAAGTACCCGATTTTAGGTAAAAAAGAATATTTAATTATTGCCACTACTCGTCCAGAAACCTTGTTGGGTGATACGGCGGTTTGTGTTCATCCATATGATGAACGTTTTTCCCATATAAAAATGGGAGAAAGTATTTTGGTTCCCATTGTTCAACGTATAGTCCCACTCATAAAGGATGAATATGTAGATAGAGAATTTGGAAGTGGCTGTCTTAAAATGACTCCTTCTCACGACGTTAATGACCAAATTTTAGCTAAAAAATATCATCTAGAATTTATAGATATTCTTAATGAGGATGGGACTTTAAATGAACATGCTTTCCACTATCATGGAGAAGACCGTTTTAAAGTGCGTAAAGAGATTGTACAAGAACTAAGAGAAAAGGGTTTTTTGATAAAAGAAGAGTCCTTAATCCATAAGGTAGGCGTCTCTGAACGTACTGGATCTTTGATAGAATCTCGTCGTTCCATGCAATGGTTTCTAAAAACAACAGATATGGCTAAACAAGCGATTGAAGCTGTAAAAAATGGAGAAATTCACTTTCATCCCCCAAAAATAGAAAAGATTTATAAAAATTGGATGGAAAATATCCAAGATTGGAACATTTCACGTCAACTTTGGTGGGGACACCGCATTCCAGTGTACTATTATAATAATAATATAGAAGATTATATAGTGGCTGAAACTAAGGAGGAGGCTCTTAATCTAGCTAGTAAAAAAATAAATGGTATAACATTGGATCTGTTAAAACAAGACGAAGATGTGCTTGATACTTGGTTTTCTTCTTGGCTATGGCCAATTTCTGTATTTGATGGCATATCTCGCCCAAATAATAAAAGTATTCAATATTATTATCCAACTAAAGATTTAGTCACTGGACCTGATATTCTATTTTTTTGGGTAGCACGTATGGTTATGGCTGGTTATACTTTTATAAATAAAAAACCATTTGAGAACGTTTGTTTTACTGGTATTGTTCGTGATAATCATCACAAAAAAATGTCTAAGTCTTTAGGAAATTCTCCTAATCCTATTACCTTGATGAATCAATATGGGACAGATGGAGTAAGAGTAGGACTATTGCTTAATAGTCAAATGGGGAATGATCTGATTTTTAATGAAAAACTTTGTTTACAAGGAAGAAATTTTGCTAATAAAATATGGAATGCTTTCCGGTTGATCAAATCTTGGAAAACTGATTTTAATGCCCCTATTTTAACTTCTGAAAAGTTAGCTATAAAGTGGTTTGAAAACCGATTTGATCAGGTACTTGAACAAATAGACCAGTTATTTGAAAAATATAAAATTTCTGACACGTTAAATATTCTGTATAATTTTTTTTGGGATGATTTTTGTTCGTGGTATTTAGAAATTGTAAAACCCTCTTCAAAAGATTCGGTGTCAGATTTTCTATATTCAAAAACATTTAAATTTTTTGAAAAATTAATGAAATTGCTTCATCCATATATGCCGTTTCTTACAGAAGAAATTTGGCACAAAATTAAAGTCCGTGCAGACAAAGAAGCACTTATTATTAGTTCATGGCCTAAAAAAAAAAAAATTGAGGAAAAAATAATAACAGATTTTTGTCATATTATGCATCTTGTAATAGAGTTACGATCCTTAAGAAAAAGGCAGAGAATTTATGAAAATATTTCATTTTTGTTGTCCACTTGTATTAATGATGAAAAATCTATATTCTATCCCGTGGTTTTAAAATTAGAAAATATTTCGGAGCTTTCTTTTCTGGAAGAGAAACCTATTAATAACAAATTATCTTTTTTAGTTGGTACACAAGAATACTTTGTGTCTTTTGAAGGACAGACTAATCTCTATGAGGAGATTAAAAAATTAAAAAAATCTATAGAATACTATAAAGATTTTCTAGCAGATACAAGGAAAAAATTGTCAAATAAGCATTTTGTATATAATGCTCCTCAAAGAGTAGTTCATTTAGAAATGAAAAAAGAATATGATACCATAAAAAAAATAAAAATGCTACAAGATAGACTTAAAATTATACTAGAAAAGTAAAAGTCCGATCAGTTTATGTTTTCTTTAAATATATTGGATCTATCAAATAGGTTTTTAGTGAAAAGTTCGGCGTAAAATTTTAGTCCAGCTATATTGGCTAATTACATTTATGAACTAGCTAAATCTTTTAACGATTTTGACCAAAACGTAAGTGTAAAAATTATTCCAGATAAAAATCTGTATCAGGCTATTTTCCTACTAAAACTTTCTATTTTGTGTGGAGAAGTTTTAAAATTAGGCCTGAAACTTTTGGTAATCAATATGCCAGAACGTATGTAGAAAAAATACTATGTTTGATACTTTCCAAGATCAATTGGTAAAGATTTTCCATAATATTGAAAGTATTACAGAGAGTAATATTGAAAGTATTCCGTCGGGTTTTACTTAATGCTGATGTGAATTTTAAAGTCGCTAAGGAATTTCCTAAAAAACAAAGCTTTAGGTCAAAAAGTTAAACCCGAACAGGTTATAATAAAGATTGTCCACGATGAACTCGTAGAACTTCTGGGTGGACAGAATACTAGGATTAGGTAAACCCGCAACTATTCTTATTTAAGGTAGTGGTACGGAAAATTATACTTGTCCAGTAAAGAACGTAAACATAATCTAGACCGGTCTGGAACCTCTATAGTAGAATTTCTACTTAAGCAATTAGAACAAAAAATATAATCACTACTCTTTATCTATGACAGACTCTTCTTCTAAGGAAAATCTTATATGTATCAGATTTCCTAACGGTAAATCAAAAAAATTTCCATTTGGAACTTTACCGATAGAAATAGCTCATCATATCAATAAATCATTAGCTAATCGTGTATTATCTGCTAGTATAGATGGAAAACAAATAGAACTGGATACTCCAATAACTCAAGATGTACATATTGAATTTTATACCTGGGAAGATCCGATGGGAAAAAAAGCCTTTTGGCATTCATCCGCACATTTGTTGGCACAAGCTATTTTAAAAATGTATCCCAAATCTCTATTAACTATAGGGTCACCTATTGAGAATGGTTTTTATTATGACGTTGATATGTCTGGAGCTTCTATTTCAGAGAAAGATTTTATTAAGATTGAAACTATTATGATTGAAAATGCTAGAAAATGTTCATCTTTTCATCTGTATAAAGTTTCTAAAGTAGAGGCATTAAATTTTTATAAAAAAAATTCTTATAAAACAGAATTAATCCAAAATTTTGAGTCTATTACTTTTTGTCGTCACGACGATTTTGTTGATCTATGCCAAGGAGGGCATATTACTGGTACTGGTTGTATTAAATACGTAAAAATTCTTAGTCTCTCCGGAGTTTATTGGAATGGTGATAAAAACAACAAGCAAATTACAAGAATTTATGGTATTTCTTTTCCTAATCAAAAAGAACTTTATGATTACTTATTACGTTTTGACGAGTCTAAAAATAGAGATCATCGTAAGCTCGGAAAAGAACTTGGTTTATTTACTTTTTCAGAAAGAGTAGGATCTGGTCTACCACTTTGGCAACCCAAAGGAGCTATTTTACGAAAATGTTTGAAGGATTTTCTACGTAGTACACAACAAAAATATGGTTATGAAATGGTAGTTACACCACACATTGGATATAAATCTCTTTATGAAATTTCAGGCCATTGGGATAAATATGGGAAGGATAGTTTTTGGTCTATATCCTCCCCTAATAAGTCTGAAGAATTTTTATTAAAACCGATGAATTGTCCACACCATTGCGAAATTTACCGGTCACAACAATGGTCTTATCGAGACCTTCCCAAAAGATTCTCTGAATTTGGTACCGTATACCGATATGAACAAAAAGGAGAACTTCATGGTTTAATGCGTGTGAGAGGGTTTACTCAAGATGATGCGCATATTTTTTGTACTACTGATCAGCTTTTAGAAGAATTTAAAAAAGTTATTGAATTGGTGCTCTATAGTTTAGAATATTTTGGGTTTAAAGATTACACGGCTCAGATCTCTCTTAGAGATCATAAAACGCCTAATAAATATATAGGAACAGATGATAATTGGAAAAAATCTGAACATGCTATCATCCAGGCAGCAACATCTAAAAATTTAAAAATAAACATCTCCCATGGAGAAGCAGCTTTCTACGGTCCAAAATTGGATTTTATTGTAAAGGATGCTTTAGGACGTAGTTGGCAGTTAGGTACTATTCAGGTAGACTATAATCTTCCTGAGAGGTTTAATTTACAATACAGAGGAGTAGATAATCAATGGGATCGTCCTGTAATGATACATAGAGCGTCTTTTGGTTCTTTGGAACGTTTTATAGCTATTCTCATAGAGCATACTTATGGTAATTTTCCTTTTTGGCTTGCACCGATTCAAGTTCTGATTCTTCCCATAAGTTATAAACATATACTTTATGCAAAAAAAGTTTTAAATTTGTTATACGAATTTGATATTCGTGTCAATATTGATATTCGTGATGAGAAAATTAGTAAAAAAATCATAGATTCTGAGATGTCTAAAATTCCCTTCATGATATTAGTAGGAGATAAAGAGGTTACTTGCGGTAATCTTTCCGTAAGAGCACATAAAGAAGGAAATCTAGGTGCTTATTCTAAAGAAGAATTTATAGATTTAATAAAATCTAAACTTGTATAATCTATGAAGAATAAGAAGACTAATCATCGTATCAATGATAGTATTACATCTATTGATATACGTTTAGTGGGAGATAATGTAAAAAACGGAATATATTCCTTACGAGATTCCCTAGATATAGCTAAAAATCTTGGATTGGATTTAGTAGAAATTAATCCTAATATGTACCCTCCTGTTTGCAAATTACTAGATTATAATAAATTTCTTTATGAACAGAAGAAAAAGCAAAAAAAACTTAAACATAATCAGGTAAAAGAAATCCGTTTTGGTCCACAAATCTATGAACACGATTATGAATTTAAAAAAAATAATGCGAGAAAATTTCTCCAAGAAGGATCTAAGGTGAGACTCATAGTATTTTTCAAAGGCCGATCTATAATCTATAAAAACCAGGGCGAGGTATTATTATTACGTTTAGCAAGAGACCTTGAAGATTGCTCTAAGACAGAACGTATGCCTTATCTTGAAGGGAAAAGAATGTTCCTAGTTTTAACACCAAAAATAATATAATTGATTTTACAATGTTTAAGTTGAAAACTAAGTCTAGCGCTAAAAAGCGTTTTAAATTGACTTCTAATGGTTTTATCATAAGAAAGCATGCTTTTAAAAATCATATACTAACTAAAAAATCTATTCATAGAAAACGTCGATTAACTTGTTTTTCCATTGTTAGAAAATCGGATGAGAAAAATATCAAAAGACAATTGTTAATAGGTTAAGTTATATGCCAAGATCAGTGAACGCAGTGGCTTCCAAAGCCAGGAGAAAAAAAATACTTAAAACGGCGAAGGGTTATTATGGAGCACGAAGTAAGGTTTTTACCGTTGCTAAAAACGCTGTAGAAAAAGCTCTACTATACGCTTATATAGGACGTAAAAGAAAAAAAAGATCTTTTAGGAGATTATGGATTCAGCGTATTAATGCTGGCTCTAGAGAGTATGGATTATCTTATTCTAAGTTAATGAATAAGCTATCAAAAAATAATATAAGTCTTAATAGAAAAGTCCTCGCCGACTTAGCTATACATCATCCTGATGCTTTTAAAGTCATTGTCGAAAAAGTCCAGTGAATTATTTAATTCTATAAATTTTTTTTATTAAATTTCGTTTTAATGATGGAAGATAGTCTATAAATAATTTTCCATTAAGGTGGTCATACTCATGCTGTACTACCCTAGCTTCTATTCCATGAAGAGTCTCTTTGCATTTTTCCCAATGTTCATTATAATATTCTATTTCTATTTTTTTAGGGCGTTCCACGTTTTCTATAATTTTTGGTATGCTTAAACATCCTTCTTTATATTTCCAAAGATCTCTATGGGCCTTTATTATTTTAGGATTTATGAAAATCTCTTTAAAAGAACTCTCTCTCTCCGAAAGATCTACGATAAAAAGTTGTATACTCAAACCTACTTGAGGTGCAGCTAAACCAATACCATTAGCTTGGTACATGGTCATAAACATATTATTAATAATTTTTTGAATCTTTAAAAAGGAAGTTTCTACTTTTTTACATTTTTTCCTTAAAACGGGATCTCCATATAGAGAGATAGGTAACATCATTTAATTAGATTTTCTCTATCCAAGATAATCTTGTAAAATTAATACAGCGCTTATTTCATCAATTAGTGCTTTATTCTTCCGATATTTTTTTTTTAATTTAATATATGTTATAGAATCTTTAGCTATTTTTGAAGTAAAACGTTCATCTACACGAACTACAGGAATTTCGTAAAAAATTGATAGAAAATTTTTAATAAATGTTTGAATATCCTTTTCTATATCAAAGTATTGATTTTTAGGATCTCCTACAATTAGTGTCTTAACTCTCTCTTTAGAGAGGTACGAATTTAAAAAAATCATTAATTCTGATGTTTTCACAGTTTTTAATCCGAAAGCAATCATTCCAAACGGATCAGTTACTGCCAATCCTGTTCTCTTTTTTCCATAATCTATGGCTAATATTCGTGACACTCTCTATATAAATTTTTGGTATACAAAATTACTCTTTTGTTATAGAAACCCTGAGAATTATGCAAGAAGATCTTAAAAAACAGATAGACATTGCTTGGAAAAACAAAAAAAAACGTTTCACTGATGAAACTAAAAGAATAGTATTTAAGACCATTTCAAAGCTTGATAGTGGAGAGATTAGAGTAGCACAGTCTACAGAAGAAGGATGGAAAATGAACGAATGGATAAAAAAGGCCATCCTCATGTATTTTTCTATAAGAGAGATGAAAACGTATGAATTGGGTCCGTTAGAATTTCATGATAAGATTCCGATTAAATCAGAATATAATAAAAAAGATGTACGTGTAGTTCCACATGCCATTGCTAGATATGGATCTTATCTTTCTAAAGGGGTTATATTGATGCCTTCTTATGTTAATATAGGTGCTTACATCGGTCAGAATACAATGATAGATACTTGGGCAACGGTTGGAAGTTGTGCTCAGATTGGGGCACGTGTTCACGTCAGTGGTGGGGTCGGTATTGGCGGAGTACTAGAACCTTTACAAGCAGTTCCAGTAATCATTGAAGATGATGTTTTTATCGGATCTAGATGTATAGTAGTAGAGGGAGTGCATGTAGAAAAAGAAGCCGTTTTAGGAGCAGGGGTTATTCTCACTGGTTCGACTAAAATTATAGATGTTACAGGGCCATTTTCTCTAGAAATTATAGGCCGTATTACCAGTAGATCAGTGGTTATTCCAGGTACCTATCCGAAGAATTTCCCTGCAGGAATTTACCAGGTTCCTTGCGCACTTATTATAGGAAAACGGAAAGAAAGTACAGATAAAAAAACTTCTTTGAATGAAACTCTTCGTGAATATTCTTTATCTGTTTAGACTATGTATTTGAATAGCGCTATTAAAAATAGAATATTTCGTATTATTAGTCTATCATCTTCAGAAATTCAACAAGATTCATATGTTATAGGAGGGTCTGTTCGTGATGTTCTTCTTAAGAATAGACTGCCTAAATATATTGATATAGTAACAGTGGGAAGTGGTGTTCTTTTGGCCCAGAAAGTTTCTAAACACTTGAATATTTCTTCTAAAATCACCTGTTTTAAAAACTTTGGTACAGCTATTCTAAAATATAGGAATCATGAAATTGAATTCATAGGAGCTCGTAAAGAATCTTACAGAAATGATAGCCGTCAACCCATTGGTTCTATTACATCCTACCAAAAACGTAGGTCTTTTACTATCAATGCTATGGCGATCAGCCTGAATCCGTTTAATTATGGTAAATTAATTGATCCGTTTGATGGACTTTCTGATCTTCAGAGTCACCCCAGGAATCCATGGGTTACTTCTTCTTACGATCCATTGCGAATGTTGCGAGCTATACGATTTTCTAGCCAGCTTGATTTTCTTATTGAAGAGCAGGCGATTTGTCTACAACAAAATAGTATCCATATCGTTTCTATTGAACGAATCATGGAAGAATTTAATAATATTATGCTTTCACGTCAACCTTCTGTTGGGTTAAAACTTTTGCACAAATCTGGATTGTTATCAAAGATTTTACCAGAACTTACTGATCTAGAAGGAGTAGAAGAAAAAGAAGGACATTATCATAAGGATAATTTTTTTCACACTCTTGAGGTAGTAGATAATATAAGTAAAGTATCAGATTCACTTTGGTTACGATGGGCGGCGCTTTTGCATGATATTGGAAAATCTATCACTAAAAAATATGTATACCCTATTGGGTGGACGTTTCATTCTCATGAATTTGTAGGTGCACGTATGATTATAACATTGTTTCAAAGATTGAAATTCCCTCTGGGATCTACTGTGAAATATGTTAAGAAAATTGTTCAATTGAGTTCACGACCTATAGCTTTGGTGAGTAAAGAAGCGACTGATTCAGCATTTCGTCGTTTATTATTTTATGCTGGAAAAGATATTGATGATCTCATGTTGCTATGTAAAGCAGATATTACCACAAAAAATGATGAAAAACGATATCGTTATAAGAATAATTTTGCCTTAGTGGAAAAAAAATTGCTTAAGATTTCAGAAACAGATAGAATCCGTAATTGGCAATCTCCAATTTCAGGAGAAGAAATTATGAAAATTTTTAATTTACGTCCCTCCAAAAAAGTGGGAATTATAAAAAAGTCCATAAAGGAAGCAGTTTTAGAGGGACATATTGCTCACGATCGGGAATCAGTATATTCCTTTATTCTTAAAAAGGGTAAAGAATTAGGTTTGTAATAACATGCTCTTTTTACTGCGGACCCTGGCTGCTTAATGTATGTGTTTATATGCATGATAAGAAGAACGTACCAACGCACCGCTTTCTACATGTCTAAATCCCATTTTTAACCCTATTTCTTCATATTTTTTAAATTGTTTTGGAGTTATAAACTCTTTTACCGGGAAATGTTTTTTTGTCGGTTGTAAATACTGTCCTATAGTGATGATATCTACGCCTGAAGATTTTAAAACTTCCATCAGTTCAAGAACTTCTATTTCAGTTTCTCCCAATCCTAGCATAATTCCACTCTTTATTCTAGGTTGTCCCATTCTTTTTAAATAACGTAATACTTCTAGGCTACGATAAAATTTCGCTTGTATTCTTACCTCTCTACTTAGTCTAGAAATAGTTTCCATATTATGAGAAACAACTTCCGGACGTTCACGAAGGATTTTATCTAAAAAAAATGTATTTCCTTTAAAATCAGGGATAAGAGTTTCTAGTGTGGTGCTTGGATTGAATATCCGAATTTTTCGTATGGTATCTACCCAAATAAACGAACCCATATCCTTTAGATCGTCTCGATTTACCGAAGTAATAACTGCATGTTTTATATGCATTAGTTTTATAGAGATAGCTATCTTTTTAGGCTCTTCCCAGTCAATATTTTCTGGTAGGCCTGTTTTTACGCCACAAAATCTACAAGATCTCGTACAAATATTTCCAAGAATCATAAAAGTAGCTACCCCTCTACCCCAGCACTCTCCTATGTTTGGACAGATTCCACTTTGACAAATGGTATGAAGATTATATTGGTCAACCAACCGACGAATTTTCCTATAATTTTCCCCTGTAGGTAGTTTAACACGAATCCAATTAGGTTTAACAGAATTTTTCTTAGGTGGATCTTTCTTTTCTCTCATAGTTTCAATCTACTGTTTTTTTTTTACAATGATAATACAGTAGTAGATTTTGCTCTTGGGCTACGAGGGATGTGTAATCACCCTTATCACGAAATCCCCAAGGGTATACAGACTTCTTAAGTTTTATTGCATGTATACGGCATTCTCCTCTTCTAGATCATACTAGCCGAATAAGTTACTAAATTTGAGGTTACTCACATAAGAAAATCAGTATGATTAGGAAATTACAAGAAGTTACTGTAGAAAAAAAGCTTAGAGATTTGTATGACTTACAAATCATAGATTCTCGTATAGACGAAATAAACTCTCTTATAGAGAACTTTCCAATAGAAATTCAAGAAATTGAAAATGAAGTAAAAAAGTTACAAAAGAAAGTTGAAAAAATCCATAAAGAAATTTATTTCTATCGCAGTTCCTTACAGAAAAAAAAAGAAATGATAAAAGAGGACGAAAATGATATAAAAAAACAGCAAGATAAAATCCGGAATAATCGTGAATTAAAATCTTTAAGTAAGGAAATAGAATCCCAAGAACTTGAAATAGAGTTAGCTAACAAAAACATTAAGGATTTTGAAATGAAACTCTCTCAAAAAGAGTCTCTCCTTGAGGAATCCGAAATTCTTTACAAGAAAAAGAAAGAACACGTTTTGAAAAAAAGAAAAGAACTTTATAGAGTTATACAATACTATCAAAAAGAGCAAAAAATATTATTAAAATATTCGGTGATTTTTTCAAAAAAAATAGAACCTCATTTATTAAAAAAATACAATCGGATACGTTCTAAAGTTAAAAATGGTTTAGCTATTGTTACAGTAGATAGAGGGGCTTCAGGTGGATCTTTCTTTATCATTCCGATGCAGGAATATTTAGACATCATACAACGGAAAAAAATAGTTATTGATGCACATAGCGGATGTATAGTAATTGACGCTGCTTTAGCAGAAGAGGAACGTAAAAGAATTTTGTCTTAAACAATTATAGCCCATTAAATAAAAGGATTTTTCCTTACTATTATTTAGTCAATTATTCCTGAGCCAATGAGTTCTTCACCAAGATACCAAGCAACAAACTGTCCTTCAGTAATTGCCCATTGTGGTTGTTCAAATATAGTATAAAGTCCAATTTTTACTTTATGTAAAAAAGCTCTCTGTAGAGGTTGTCTGTATCGTATTCTACATGTAACTTCTAGGCTTTTACCATTATTCAATGCTAGATCAGATCTGACCCAATGAATATCATTTTCCTTAATAAATAAGGCTCTTTTATAAAGTCCTGGATGATTTTTTCCCATACCAACATATACTATATTTTTCTCAATATCTGTATCTATAACAAAAAGCCTTTCAATCTGTCCTCCTATTCGTAACCCTTTTCTTTGTCCTTTAGTGAAATAATACGCACCAGGATGGGATCCTATCACCTTTCCACAATTCCTGTTATAAATCGTCTTTTTTGCCATCATCGACCACGTTTCTTCTTTATGTTCCGTAAACACTACATGATTTGAAGGAATCTTTATAATATCTCCATATTGGGGTTTTATTTTTTTCTTAAGAAAATCAGGTAGTTTAACTTTTCCTACAAAACAAAGCCCTTGTGAATCTTTTTTATGAGCTGTTATTAACCCAATTTTTTCAGCATATTTTCTTACCTCCCTTTTTTTTAGTTTCCCTAATGGAAAAAAACTTTTACTCAATTGTTCCTGATTAAGTTGACAAAGAAAATAGGATTGATCTTTCTCATGATCTATTCCTGCTAACAATCGGTATATATCACGATGGTTCTTAAATAATTTTTCTCGTCTAGCATAATGACCTGTAGCAATAAAATCAGCTTTAAGTGAAAGTGATTTTGTCAAAAACAAATCGAATTTTATTTCACGATTGCATAATATATCTGGATTAGGGGTACGTCCATTAGCATATTCTTGAAACATATATTCTATAATACGTTTATCATACATTTCACTCATATCTAGTATATGAAAAGGTATCCCTAGTTGTTGTGCCACAAACATAGCATCAGTACTATCTTCTCTCCAGGAACATTCTTGCTCTGCATTGTTACAATGATGCATAAAAACACCTATAACTTCATAACCTTGTTCTTTTAATAGCCATGCTGCTACACTAGAATCTACTCCTCCCGATAGACCTACTACTACTCTTGGCAAGACGTTAAATTTTTATTGTATAGATTAAAACATCTCTCTGACACGATCAAAAAAGGATTTTTCCTTACTATTATGTGGAAGAAAATTATCGTCCTCTTTCATTTTTTCAAACATTTCTCTTTGTTCACGACTGATTTTTTTAGGAATCCATACATTAATATGGATTAGCATATCTCCATGACCACGTCCTTCAATATTAGGGATTCCCTTTCCCTTAAGACGTAAAATTTTTCCTGAGGGGGTTCCGGATTCTATAGTAATGCGTGCTTTACTTCCTAAGGTAGGCACTTCTTTAGTGGTTCCTAAAACAGATTCAGGTATAGATATATACAGGTCATAGTGTAAGTTTATACCTTCACGTTGGAGTTTTTCATGTGGAATTTCTTCAATTAAAGCAATCAAATCTCCATTCAGACCCTCAGGGGCTTCATTTCCTTTTCCAGATACTTTAAGCTGCATACCTTCTGTTACTCCCGCAGGAATCTGGATCTTTACGAGTTCCTCCTCCTTAATCATCCCTTGACTATTAGCTCCAACAGGAATATGATCTATAATTTTTCCTCTGCCTTGGCATGCTCCACAAGTACTCAGAGTTTGCATTCTTCCTAAGAAAGTATTGGTAATCTTAGAAAATTGTCCATTTCCCTTACAATGTCTACATATTTTAAAGCTTACCCCTTTGGCCATTTTCATTCTACGGACTTTTACTTTCTTTTCTACACCCTTGTAAATTTCTTCTAAGGAGAGTTTTATTCTAATTCTAAGATCACTTCCTTTTATACGTTTTTTTCTAGTATCTCCTCCAAAACCTGAAAACGCACCTTCAAAAGCATCACCAAAAATCTCCCCCAAATTAGCAAAGATATCCTCCATATTCATGCCTGCTCCCTCAGAATAGGAGTTGACGATGCCGGAATGTCCAAACTGATCATATTTTTTTCTTTTCTCAGGAGAACTCAACACTTCATAAGCCTCAGCAGCTTCCTTAAATTTTTCTTCTGCTGTCTTATTTCCAGGATTTTTATCGGGATGATAATGTATAGCAAGTTTCCTATAAGCTTTTTTAATCTCTTCTGCAGAGGCATTTCTTGAGACTCCTAATATTTCGTAATAATCTCTTTTTGCCATGACATGTTTATTTACCAACGATAACTTTCGCGTGTCGAATTACTTTATTATGTAAACTGTAACCACTTTCTACTATTTCTATAATCCTTCCTTTTAATTCTTCTGAAGGAGATAACGTCTGAGTAATAGCTTCATGATAATCTGTATTAAAAGAATCTCCTTTTTTAACTTGTATTTCTTTAAGCCCGTTTTCTTTAAGAATTCGGAACAATTTATCTTGTATTAATTCAACACCTCGAATAATGTCATCATTTTTTGATTTTTTTATTTCCGATATACCTCTTTCAAAATCATCTAGTACAGGAATTAAGGTTATCATAACATCCTTATGAGCAGTTTTAAATAGATCTATTCGTTCTTTATGAATACGTTTTTTATAATTTTCAAATTCAGCAAAAATCCGCAAAAACTTATATTTTTCTTTTTCTAATTTTTTTGTAAGTTCTTGTTTAAGTGATGTATTCATAAGTGACATTTGGCAAAAAAAATTACAACATTCTTGCCACAAAATATAAATCTCTAAAGATGTCATTATTAAAGCGCATTAGTATTATATTCAGAGTAAAAATAAAATGGATATCTCTGATTTAATTATCATCGGTTCTGGACCGGGTGGTTCCGCTATACGAGCAGCGCAACTTGTATTTAAAACAGCTATTATTGAAAAGTATTCGACTCTTGGGTGGACTACGTCGTATGTCTTCCTTCTAAAACGCTATTAGACTCTTCAGAATATTACCAAAATGCACGACAAAATTTATTTCATTAGTTTTTTATAAAATGATGGAGAGAAAAAACCAAGTTGTATTTAAAACCTGTGAAGGAATAAAGTACCTAATAAAATTTATCATGGAACAGGTGTTTTCAAAATAAAATCTCAAGATCGTACTTCTAAAGAAATTTCTTTTCGAAACGCTATTATAGCTACTGGATACTGGATCAAAACCATCTAGTTTTCCTTATTTAAGGATAGACAAAAATAGAATCATTAGCTCTACTGAAGCTCTTTCATTAAAAGAAATACCCAACCGTTTGGTTATTATTGGAGGAGGGGGAATTGGTATAGAAATAGGTTCTCTATATTGAAGACTAGGTAGTGATACAACAGTCATTGAATTGTTCCTTTCATGGATCTTTCTGTGTCTAGAGAACTTAAAAAAGTCAGTAATAAAATTTGATATTTCTACCTAAGTTACTTACGCTGAATCAAATGGTAAAGAGGTCATAGTGTTGGCAAATCCAAAATATGGAGAATCTCTTTCCTTGGTATAAGATTATGTGCTGGTAGCTGTTGGTCGAAAGCCTCAGACAAAAGAATTGCAAAGATCGGATTAAGGGATTTAAATAAAAGATTGCAAAGCACTTGTGATAACATATATGCTATTGGGTATGGGGGAGCTATGTTAGCTCATAAAGCTGAAGAAGAAGGTCTTTGGTCTTTTTGTAGTTGAACATATGTACGTACAGTACAAAATACGCATATTAACTATGAATTGATGCCTTCAGTAATATATACTTCTCCTGAGGTGGCTACAGTAGTACTCTATAAATCTTGTCAATTCCCTATGCGTGCCTTAGGTAGAACACGTGCCAGTGGCAATTTAATCCTGATAGGAGCTCGTGCTTCTGACATGATCATGGAAGCTATTATAGCTATGGAATTTTCAGCTGATGCTGAAGATATTGCTATAATTTCACATACACATCCTTCTTTTACAGAAGCCATTCGTGAAGCAGCGCTAGCAACTACTGAAAATAGACCTAAAAATACATGGTAATAAAAGCTGCTGAAAATTAACCTAGAACGATTAGTAAATGTATAATTACGTTATGTTTAATCAAGATACCATTGTAGCTTTAGCTACTCCTGATGGCCTCGGAGCTATTTCTGTTATACGAATTTCAGGGTCGAAGGCTTTTTCAATAGTTGAGCAAGTTTTCAAGCCGTTTAAAAAAAAAACTTAAAATTTCAACATTCTTATACATTGCATCTTGGTCATCTTGTTGATAAAGAGGAAATTTTAGACCAAATTTTAGTTGCTGTATTTAAAGCCCCACATTCTTATACAGGTGAAGATCTTCTAGAAATTTCTTGCCATGGCTCTCCTTATATCGTACGTCGTGTTATTCAATTATTTATTAGAAAAGGAGCTCGTTCAGCCAGTGAAGGGGAATTCACATTACGTGCTTTTCTTAACGGAAAAATAGATTTATCTCAAGCTGAAGCTATATACGATTTAATCTCTTCAACATCAAAAACTGATCATCAATTAGCAATGCATCAACTTAAAGGAGGAGTTTTAAATAAAATTCTATACCTCCGAAAGAAACTTATCGAGTTTTCCTCCCTTATAGAATTTTCTCTAGATTTTCCAGAAGAAGATGATTCGACGTATGATAAGACACAACTTTCAAAGTTCCTAATACGGATTAAAAAACATATTCAGACTTTACTTGACTCTTTTGCCTTAGGAAATGCAATAAAAGAAGGAATTCCTGTAGTTATTGTAGGTAAACCCAATGTCGGAAAATCTACATTACTTAATGTTTTATTAAATGAAGAACGAGCTATTGTTTCAGATATTCCTGGAACTACACGAGATCTCATTGAAGATGAAATAATAATTGACGGTATACGTTTTCGTTTCATTGATACAGCAGGAATCCGTAACACACAGAATCGTGTAGAAGTTTTGGGTATTAATAAAACTTTTGAAAAAATGCAACAAGCAAAAGTAATTTTTTATATGTTTGATGCAACCTATTTTAAAAAAAAAACTGTTGTAGAAGAAATACAAAATTTACATACAACGTATACTGACAAAACTATTTTTATTATTGCTAATAAATCAGACCTGACTCAGGTCAAAGATTTCCCTTATGTTTTTTTTAGGATTTCAGCGAAAAAAAAAGAAGGTATACTTAGTTTATTAAAAGCACTTTATTATACGATTGATCGTAGTATGTTACAAAATCGGACTATACTGACCCATATAAGACATTATAACGCTTTACATAGATCTTTAAAGGCTATTTGCAATATTGAAAAAGGAATTCAAGAAAATCATTCAGGAGATCTACTAGCAGTAGATATACGACAAGCATTAGAATCTATGGGAGAAATCAGTGGTGAGATTAGTAGTGAAGAATTGCTGAAAAATATTTTTTCCAAGTTTTGTATTGGAAAGTAACTATGTGACCTGGCTGGGGCTTGAACCCAGGACCCTTACATTAAAAGTGTAATGCTCTACCAACTGAGCTACCAGGTCCCTTTATTCGTAAAATGTACAATTATTTTTTGTCTTTTACAAGCTATAATTTAAATTAGGTACTAATTCTAGAAAATTGTGCGAGTTGTTTTAATAGGATATATGGGAAGTGGTAAAACTACTATTGGAAGAATAGTAGCTAACTATTTAAAGTATCACTTTTATGATCTAGACGAACTTATAACAATACAGGAAAAACAAAGTGTTCGAAAAATCTTTTTAGAAAAGGGTGAAGATCATTTTAGATCTATAGAAAAAAATCTTTTAGCACTGTTTTTAAAATCGAAAAAAGAGTATGTTCTTTCTGCAGGGGGAGGTACACCATGTTATGATAACAATATTTCAATAATGAAACAATTCGCGAAGACAATTTATCTACGTTTAACTCCAGATATAATATTTAAACGTGTTTTGACTCAAAAGGATCAACGTCCTATCATATCTCATCTCTCTGAGGAAAAACTTTTCGAATTTATTTCTCATCACCTTATACAGAGAGTCCCTTTTTATGAAAGGGCTCATTATACAATAGATGTTTATGATAAATCTATTGACGAAATAGCTAGAGATATCCACGATTTCTTATTATCTCTATAATTTATGGATTTAAGATTATCTTTTTTCAATAACTTTAATAAAATACTGCCATCAAATACTAGACATATTTTAGTGGCGGTGAGTGGTGGAGTAGATAGTATGGTATTACTAGATCTTTTCCAAAATTCTATTTTTTCATTGAGCGTGGCACACGCTAATTTTCAGTTGCGTTCTATAGAGTCCGATGCTGATGAGGATTTTGTCAAAAACAAATGTCTCCAAAAACAAATACCATTTTATGGTAAACGTTTTGACATTCTTACTCATGCCAGAATGAATAAATGTTCTGTACAAATGTCTGCGAGGACTTTACGTTATAATTGGTTTTATCATTTGGTGAAAAATCTTCATTGTGATTGTATAGTTTTAGGTCATAATCTCAATGATGAAATAGAAACTTTTTTTCTTAACTTGTCAAGAGGAACCGGGTTAAAGGGATTACTTGGAATTCCTAAAAAGGTAGGACCTATATTACGTCCGTTATTACCTTTCACTAGAAAACAAATTATGCTATATGCTAGGAGCCGGAATCTTCATTGGAGAGAGGACTCCAGTAATAAAGAATATAAATATTTACGAAATGTTATCCGGCATCGTGTAGTCCCTGTTCTCTTTAAAATTTTCCCGAATTTTGAACAAAATTTTTCTAAGACTCTCTATCACCTAAATCAGTATTATTCTCTTTCAGAACAAGCAGTTCATATATCACGAATACAAATTACAGTGATGAAGAAGATTGATCCTTTTTTATGGGAAATAAATACTGAAGTTTTAAAAAGATTTTATCCCCTAAACGGTTATCTTTTTCGTTTATTTTCTCCCTATGGGTTTAAAAATTTGCCTGATTTAAAACGTCTTTTACAAGCACAGCCTGGAAAACAACTGTTTTCAAAATATTATCGTCTTGTAAGTGGTCAAAATCGTTGGTTACTCATGCAAAAAAAAAGATAACAGATTTAATATTATTTATTATTTTTGTTCTGTGAATAGAATCCGATTTAAACATGAAGAAAATTACTCAAAATGATTATTTGCAATGGTTTACTGATATGTTTTTTTGGAGAAGTTTTGAAGACAAATGTCGTTCTCTATATTTAAAACAAAAAATAAGAGGTTTTTTGCACTTATATAATGGACAGGAAGCCATTCCTGCTGGATTAATGTATGCTATGGATCTTAGTAAAGATAGGATGATTACTGCTTATAGATGTCATGTATTGTCTATGTCTATGGGGGTGGATCCTAAAAGTATTATGGCTGAACTTTGTGGAAAAGTAACTGGAACCTCCAAGGGTATGGGAGGTTCTATGCATATTTTTAGCAAAAAACATCGGTTTTATGGAGGACATGGTATTGTTGGAGGACAGATTCCACTAGGAGCGGGAATAGCCTTTGCGGATAAATATTTCAACAGAGACTCAGTCACCGTTACTCTAATGGGCGACGGGGCCGTTCGTCAAGGTGCGCTCCATGAAACATTTAATTTATCTATGATTTGGAAACTACCGGTAGTGTTTATCTGCGAAAATAATGACTATGCTATGGGGACTTCCGTAAAAAGGACCACGAATGTACAAAATATTTACCAGATTGGCATAGCATATGATATGCCCTCAGAACAGATAGATGGAATGGATCCAGCGATAGTAGCTGAAAAAACGTACAAAGCTATTGAAAAAGCACGTTCCGGAGAGGGACCAACGTTTTTGGAAATTAAAACCTATAGATTTAGAGGACATTCCATGTCAGATGGAGAATCTTATAGAAACAAAAACGAAATTGAGGAGTCTAAAAAAAGAGACCCGATTTTAAAAGTCAGATCCGTTTTATTGAAAAAAAAGTGGGCTGATGAAAATAAGCTTAAAGCTATAGAAGCACAAGTTAAGAAAGATGTAGAAGAATGCGCCCGATTTGCTGAACGTTCTGATTTTCCTCCTATTGAGCAAATGTATGAAGTAGTGTATAATCAAAAAGATTATCCTTTTTGGTTAAAAGATCCAGACTGAAAAATAAAAAAATAATATGGTAGAATTAATCACTATGCCTCGTTTAAGTGATACTATGGAGGAAGGCACTGTAGTAAAATGGTATAAAAAACTGGGAGATAAAGTATCCGAAGGAGATTTACTTGCTGAAATAGAAACGGATAAAGCTGTTCAAGAATTCGAATCTGAATATAACGGATATCTTCTATACATTGGTATTCCAGAAGGTCAAAGTGCTACCGTAGACAGTGTATTGGCTGTTATAGGCCCTACTGATGTAAAACCCGTATACCACAAGGAAAAAACTAATAAGAAAAGGATTTTCTCTTCTCCATTAGCTAGAAAAATTGCACGAGAAAAATCTATTTCACTTTCAAAAATAAAAGGAAGTGGTGAAAACGGTCGTATAATAAAAAGAGATTTAGATAGTTATCTTGAAAAGCCCCAAAAAGTAACTACTCCTGTCCGAGAAGTTATGCTTTCCCCTATGCGAAAAGTCATTGCAAATAGATTGGTTGAATCGAAGTTTACAGCCCCGCACTATTATTTAATGATAGAAGTAGATATGAAAAATACTGTACAATATCGTAAAGTTATTAACGAAAATTTAAAATATATTAAAATCTCTTTTAATGATTTTATAATCAAGGCATCTGCCATGGCTCTCAGAGAACACCCCAAAATTAATTCTACGTGGAAAGAGGATCAAATTATTTATCACGATAATATTAACATAGGAATAGCTGTTGCCTCAGAAGAAAGTCTGTTCGTTCCGGTAATTTTACAAGCTGATAAAAAAATGTTACGTCAAATTTCAGTAGAAGCAAAAGACAAATATAGCCGTGCCAGAGAAAGAAAAATACAATCAAAAGAAATGGAAGGAAGTACTTTTACCATTTCTAATTTAGGAATGTTCGGTATAGAAATATTCACTTCTATTATTAATCAACCTAATTCCTGTATTCTTTCTGTAGGAACTATTTTGGAAAAACCCGTTATAAAAAACGGTAAAATTGTTACTGGAAATATTATGAAACTTAGCTTAGCATGCGATCATCGGACAATAGATGGTGCTACAGGCAGTGCGTATTTGCGCACGCTTAAACAGTTTCTAGAAAATCCGATTATGATGATTGTTTAAAATATTTACTGTTCAATGATTAAAAAAAATAGTTAATGCAACTTTTATTTATAAATTTTTTATACTTCTTGTACTTCTTGTAGCCTTTTTAATTTTTGGCCATACAGAGCACGCTAAAAAAATATCCGTTATTTTCATAATGTTACTCAAGAAATGCAACGGGCAATATGGGAAGTTCCTGAGAAAAGCCCATATAATACAGTAAGTAAGGAAACAAAATAGAACGAAATCTATGAAAATTTATCCTGACCTGTTCAACGACATTGAGACATTTATGTGGTTCTAAAATCGTTTTTATTTTTAAACTGTGACAACTCCCCTAGTAATGTCAACTTATCAACGTGTTGCTTCTTTGTTATTTTTTTAATATGTTTTTTCTCCTCTTCTTTAGAAAGAGAGATTGGAGAAATCACAATTTTTCTTAATTTGTTATGAAACTCTATGATTTTGCAATAAATTTTTTTATATTTTTTTACGGTTTCTTGTTCAAGAACACGCAAAGGCATGAATGCTTTAACGTTTTTATCTTCCAATTGAACAGTAGCGCCCTTCTCTAAAAGATCTATAACTTTTCCGGGATGAATGCTTCCAACAATATATTTTTTTTCGTAATATTCCCAAGGATTTTTATTTATCTGTTTATGACCCATAATAATCCGTTTTTTGTTCTTATTCAACTCTAAAACTACAGTTTCTATAGAGTCTCCTATCTTGAATAGTTCTGAAGCATGTTTTATTTTTTTATACCATGATAAATCCGATTTATAAACCATCCCTTCTATATCTTTTTCAAGGTATACAGATACGCCGGAGTTCGTGAAACTCCGTATAATACGAGTGTGTTTTGATCCTACAGAATATTTTTTTTGGATATAAATCCATGGATCAGGTGTCAGCTGTTTCATTCCTAATGACATTTTTCTCTCGTTCCGATCTAACGTCAGTATAACGCATTCTACTGTATCATCTATTTTTACCAAATCCTTTGCTCTTCTCAACCGTAACCGGTTATCCCATGACATTTCAGAAACGTGTAACAAAGCTTCTATTCCAGTAAAATTTTCTATTTCTACAAATGCACCATATTCAGTGATAGCTTTTATCTGACCTTTTACTCTATCACCCACTTTGATATTTTCATTGAGACTATTCCATGGATGAGAAACAATTTGTTTCATTCCTAACTGAATGCGATTTTTTTCCTCATTGAAATTGAGGATAACCACTTTTATTTCTTGATTTACTTTCAGAACTTCTGAAGGATGATTTATTCTTTTCCAAGAAATATCGGTATGATGTATCAAACCGTTTATCCCCCCCAGATCACAAAAAGCTCCATAGTTAGTAATATTTTTTACAGTAGCCAGAACTACTTTACCGGGCTTAAGGTCAGCCAGAAATTCTTTTTTTTGTTTTTCAATATCTTCTTCTATGAGTGCTTTATGAGATACTACCACATTTTTTAACTTCTCATTTATTTTAATAATTTTCAATTCCATTGTTTTATTATAGGAATCAGTAAAAAAAGCATCAAAATCAGAAAGTGGGTTATGAGAAATTTGAGAACCAGGCATAAAGGCTTCAATATGGGTCAGTATCTTTACAATCAGACCACCTTTAGTCCTTCCAATAATTTTTCCCGGAATAATCTCCTTTTTATTATAAGCTTCCTTAGCACGTTTCCAAGCAAGTAATATATTTGCTTTACGATGAGAAAGAATTAGTTGTCCTTTATATTCTCGTTTTTCCACCATAACATAAATTCGATCACCTACCTTAATATTAAGGTGGTCACGAAATTCGCTTAATGGAATAAGACCTTCATATTTAAAATTTATATCTACTACAATCTCCTTGTCCAGTATTTTTGTAATCCTTCCTAGTAGGAGTTCATGTTCGTTTATATTGGTCAAATGCTCGTTATATAGGGCACTTATTTCTTCTTTTTTTACATTATTACCACAGTAGTCACTCCAGTCAAATTCTTCTAGAGGAACATTGGCATTGGAATCTGCGATAATATTTTTTATTTCTGTTTCGGCCTGTACGTACATAATTTTTAAAGGATTTATCTCCTGATCCTATTGTAGATCAAGATTAAAAGTTATTTATTGAATTTCTTTATTTTGCCCTACTTTGGCTACTGCTGCAATTTCATCACCCTCTCTGAGATTAATTAATCGAACTCCCTGTGTTGAACGGCCTATTAGACGTATATCCGACACTGATATTCTTATAGTTATACCATATTTTGTGATGATCATCAAGTCGCTGGTATTATAAACGCTTGTAATAGAAATAAGTTTACCAGTTTTTTTAGTAATATTGATGGTTTTTACACCTTTTCCTCCACGGTTAGTTAGACGATAATTCTCCAAAAAAGAACGTTTACCATAACCTTTCTCTGAAACCACTAGTATATCTTCTTTATTATCTGGTTTTACACAGACCATACCTATGACTTTGTCATCTTCCTCGCTCATACTAATACCCTTTACTCCACAAGCAATACGTCCCATCGTCCGGACTTTTTTTTCCGAAAACCGAATCGCTTTTCCACTTTTTACTGCAATAAGTACTTCGCTGTTACCACTGGTAAGTTTCGCTTCCAAAAGAGTATCCTTTTCTCGGATGGTAATGGCATTGATTCCGTTTCGTCTAGGCCTTGAATATTTTTTTAGGGGGGTTTTTTTAATAATTCCCGATTCAGTAACCATTATAACATATCGGTTTTTTATATACTTTTCATCATCAAGATCTCCACTAAGAATATAAGCACATATTCTATCATCCTGAGAAAGACGAATCAAGTTTTGTATAGCACGTCCCTTAGACGTTTTTGAACCTTCTGGAATTTCATAGACTCGTAGCCAGAAACACTTTCCTTTTTTAGTGAAAAAAAGTGTATACTGATGAGTGGTTGCTACGAACAAGTGTTCTAAAAAATCTTCTTCACGAGTTTTGGCTCCAATATTTCCGATTCCTCCACGTAATTGACGTTTATATTCTGAAAGTGGCGTTCGTTTTATATAGCCATTATGCGATATAGTCAATACTACATATTCATTCAGTATAAGATCTTTCATTGTTACCTCTTTTCCAGAGGATTCAACCATAGTTCTTCGATCATCTTTATATTTCTCCTTGATTTCTAGTAACTTATCTTTTATTATTTGCATCCGAATTGGTTCTTTATCAAGAATTTCTTTAAACCTTTCTACCTTTTTAGAGAGGTCATTGTATTCTTTTTCTAGTTTCTCACGTTCTAGAAACGTAAATCGTTGCAATCTCATATCAAGAATAGCTTTTACTTGAGTTTTCGTCAGTTTAAATTGCATTCTTAGTTTATCAGAAGCTTCATCAGGAGTTTTTGAACCTTTAATCAAGTCGACAGCTACATATAAATGACTTAAAGTCAAAAGCAATCCTTCTAAAATATGATATCTATCCTGTGCTTTTTTAAGGTCATATTGAGTACAACGAATAGTTACTTCATGACGATGATCTACAAAATAACGAATCATATCTTTTAGATTAATTTGCATCGGTTTTCCCATTACTAAAGCAACATTATTGATGTTAAATGATATTTGTAATGATGTCTCTTTAAAAAGATTATTCAATACTATCTCAGGTACAGCATTTTGTTTTAATACATATACAATACGCAGACCTTCCCGATCGGATTCATCGCGAATGTTAGCTACTCCCTCTAATTTTCCTATTTTTATTAAATTGGAGGTCTTAACAATAAGGTCCACTTTATTTACTTGATAAGGTATCTCTTCTACAATAATACATTCTCTATGCTTAATTTTTTCTAATCGTGTCTTAGCACGTAAAATAATGCACCCACGTCCAGTCTTAAAAGCTTCTTTTACACCTTGATATCCATAAATAACGCCACCAGTGGGAAAATCAGGTGCTTTTATGTATTGCATTAATTCATCTATACTTATCGCTGTATTGTCTATATAAGCACAAATCGCCTCAATGCATTCTTTTATATTATGTGGAGCTATATTAGTAGCCATTCCTACAGCGATCCCAGAAGACCCGTTTACTAACAAATTAGGAACACTTGCAGGTAAAACACTAGGTTCTTCTAATGAGTCATCAAAATTAAGTTGATAATCTACTGTTCCTTTCTCAATATCAGTAAGCATTTCTTCGGAAATATGTTGTAATCTAGCTTCAGTATAACGCATAGCTGCTGGAGCATCTCCATCTATTGAACCAAAATTGCCTTGTCCGTCTATTAAACAATAACGTAAAGACCATTTCTGAGCCATGCGTACCATAGCATCGTATACAGAATTATCTCCGTGAGGATGATATTTAGCTAATACTTCACCAACTACACGCGCAGATTTTTTATAAGGTCTATTAGACAACATGCCTAATTCATGCATTCCAAAAAGGACACGTCTATGAACAGGTTTTAACCCATCTCTAACATCTGGAAGAGCTCTTGAAACAATAACCGACATCGAATAATCGATATAGGAAGTTTTCATTTCATCTTCAATATAAATTGGGATAAGTTTTTCTTTTTTAATCATCTTATAAGTTTTTCTTTTTTAATCATCTTATAAATTGTTTCTTTTTAAAGATTGAAAACTTTGTTTTATAATATCATTGGAAACTTTATGGTTATAAGTACATATACCAATTTCTCTCAGTAATGAAAAATGAATATCTTCTTGCAATTTTTTTTTATCCTGACGTATATACTTTAGTATTTGGTTTAAAATTTGTTCATTAATTTCTCGTAAAGGGTATATACTTAATAAAGTTTTAGAAATTTCTTCGTGTTGTTTCTGTGAAAGTCCATTCATTTTCCAAGAAATCCAAGATTCGCAAACCATTCCCAGAGCTATAGCTTCTCCATGGAGAAGAGGAGAATAGGTCGTAAGAAAATAACTTTCTATACCATGTCCTATAGTATGTCCAAAATTTAAAATTTGACGAAGACCTTTTCGTTCATATGGATCTTCAGTAACAATATTATTTTTAATAAAATTTGATTGATAAATGAATTCATTCCAATCATACCAATGCATCTTTTTTGATCGGTTCTTTATTTCTTCCCAAAAAAAATTATCTGCAATAAGACCATATTTAAAAAGTTCAGCCATTCCTGATTTTAATTCCCTATTAGGTAAAGTTTTTAGATAATGTTTATCTATGATAAGTAGATCTGGATAGTTGAATCCACCAATTTCATTTTTCATATTGTCGAGATTTATTCCAGTTTTTCCACCAGTGGAAGCATCTACCATAGCTAATAAAGTTGTTGGAATATTCAAAAAATATATCCCTCTTTTAAAAATTGAGGCCAAAAAACCGCCCAAGTCGGTAATAACCCCGCCTCCTAGATTAATCAGCAAACTCTTTCTGTCGGCATTTTCCTTATTTAGTTGACGACATATATCAAGACAATTTTGGATATTTTTTTCCTTTTCTCCAAAAGGAATGCAAAAAATGCGTGCTTTTTTTAAATCTGGTAGATATTTCAGTAAATGTTGCAAGCATAATTTAGACGTTTGGGGATCCGTCAGAATAAATAAGCTAGAGTAATTTGTCAGTTTATTTTGTAGAGTAATATAACCTTCTCCATTAAAAAATATGGTATAATGAATGGTTTTTAGAACGTTCTCTGTCACCGATAAAAATTTTAAAGAGAACATAATATAATGAATACGGTGAAAATCCACTATACGTCTCTATCGTGCCCATCTTCTTATATCGGGTTTTTAAATTTGATACAATAAATGGTATACTGTTCAATTTTAACTATACACTCCTTAGCATAAGAAATATGAATATACCGTAATGTAATTTAAAAACAGTTTCATTATAAGTGCAGTATTTGGAGTATTACAAATCGCAAGCAAACTGATAAGAACAATTTAAAATTTGAACAACTACCACACTTTTCAGTCACTTTTGTCTAAAGTAGCTACTAATTCTATTACGCATCCTATACGCACAATTATTAAAAATTTCTCCAAAAGGAATGCAAAAAATGCGTGCTTTTTTTAAATCTGGTAGATATTTCCTCTGATTACCTTATCAGAGCTACTGGATCTCCCACCAATTTTTTTGGTAATAAGAATATTGAACGTTATGCTTTACCAATAAAGTCTGTTATGGAAGCAATAAAATTGCGAAGCTTAATTTTGCAAAGTTTTTAAACTGCCTTATTTACTAAAGATGTAAAAGAACGTGATCGATTAATGACTTTTGTCATTGCTGGAGGAGTAGAAATTTCTGGTGCTTTAAGTGAATTGAAAAACTTTATATTACCAAAGGATTATCCTGATCTAAGCCGTATGAGCATACATATAATTCAGGCTACATTTCGATTAGTTTCTGGTATGTCCCAAGCATCATCATATGCCACTATGAATTATATAAAAAAATCCGTAGTAAACATATGGCTTAACTGTCTTGTCAAAGATTATGATGGAAATCCCGTTTATATAGATAATGGTAAAAAGATAGAATCTGGTCCCTAATAGATGGAATTGAAAATGTCTCTATAGAGGAAGGGCGTTTTCTAGTAGATGCTATGGTAAAAAATGATTCAGGGGTTTAGGAGATGTAGCTGCTCTGAAAATAGATAAACGTAATGCCTTACCAATGGTAGCTAAACCAGCTATTCAGCAAGGTATACATAACCTTTAGCAGAAGGTAAAGAAATGATACCTTATAGCTATTATTGTTCTAAATAAAGCGGTTTGTGATTTCCCCTGGTTACAGTTTAAAGGTTTTGGATATGTTAGAATAATCGTACTTCCAAATTGGATTATTCAATACTATCAGTCTAACAAAAGTATACGTTTAATCATACAATCTTATAAAAGAATTCTCCCAGAAAAGAAAGAAGTACAGTAACCTACTCCTATGTTATATAAGAACAAAGCATGCACTTTTAATAAAAAAAATGATATATGGTGGGAAATACTTTTGGAAAACTTTTTAGGGTAACTACTTTTGGGGAGAGTCATGGACCTGCGATAGGAGGTGTAATAGATGGTTGCCCTTCAGATTTTAAACTTAATTTACAACAAATTCAGAAAGAGTTGAATCGTCGTCTTCCTGGACAATCTAAGATCGTAACTCAACGACGTGAAACCGATAAAGTACACTTTTTTTCAGGTCTTTATGATAATAAAACTACTGGGACTCCGATCGGATTTGTCATTTACAATCATGATCAACAATCTAAAGATTATCTTCATCTTAAAGAAGTTTATCGTCCTTCACATGCAGATTTTACTTATATGAAAAAATATGGGGTGAGAGATTACCGGGGGGGAGGACGATCATCTGCACGTGAAACAGCCACTCGTGTCGTAGCTGGATCCGTTGCTAAACAATTGCTTAATCAGATCAGTATACATGCATTTGTTTCATCTGTAGGACCTATTACTTTAAATAAATCTTATAACGAATTGGATTTTTCTAAGATTGAGGATACTCCAGTTCGTTGTCCTGATGAAAAAATTGCTTTAGACATGATTTCTTTTATTAATAAAATCCGTGAAGAAGGAGATACAATAGGTGGAATTGTTAGTTGTGTAATACAAAATGTTCCTATAGGATTAGGAGAACCTGTTTTTGATAAACTCCATGCAGATCTAGGAAAAGCTATGCTCTCTATAAATGCTGTAAAAGGATTTGAATATGGTAGTGGATTTATTGGGACACAAATGCGTGGTTCAACTCATAATGATTTGTTCAATCCAGATGCAACAAGTACTAAAACTAATTTTTCAGGAGGGATCCAAGGTGGGATATCAAATGGTATGGATATTTATTTCCGTGTAGGTTTTAAACCTGTATCTACCATTATGAGAACGCAAACAAGTGTTGATTATTCTCATGGACAAAAAGTATTAGTGGAAGGTAAAGGAAGACATGATCCTTGTGTAGTTCCTAGAGCCGTTCCTATTGTAGAAGCTATGGCAGCACTTGTATTGGTAGATTACTGGCTTTTAAATAAAATTTCTAGATATGAAAGGAACACTTATCACGCTCATAGGTCCGACCGCGATTGGAAAAACTAATATATCCTTAGTTTTAAGCGAAAAATTTAAAACCGAAATTATTTCCTGTGACGCCAGAAAGTTCTATAAAGAACTAAAAATAGGAACAGCTACTCCTGACGAAGAAGCACGTAGAAGAATCCCGCATCATTTTATTGGACATTTGAGTATTCATCAATATTATTCCGCTAGAGATTTTGAAATAGATGCACTAAAAAAATTGGAAACACTTTTCGACCGTTATTCCGTAGTTATAATGGTAGGAGGCTCTGGATTTTATGAAAAGGCACTAACACAAGGATTAGACATATTTCCAGAAACCTCTCCTAAAATACGTAAAGATTTGATAACCTTCTTTAAGAAGGAAGGATTGATTCCATTACAAAAAGAACTTAAAAAAAAAGATCCAGTTTATTACCAAATGGTAGACAAAAATAATCATCAAAGAATTCTTCGTGCCTTGGAGATTATTCGGACTAGTTGTCTACCATTTTCTTCTTTCTTGTTTCATAAAAATAAGAAAAACCGTTTTTTTCGTACGATCAAAATAGGATTAAATTCACCACGTGAATTTCTTTACGAACGTATAAACCAACGTGTAAATGATATGATGCAAAAAGGGCTTCTAGAAGAAGCACGGATTTATTTTCCTAATAAGGATTTAAATGCCTTAAAAACCGTAGGATATAGAGAATTGTTTTCTTATTTTGAGGGAAGACTTTCCTTAGAAAGAGCTATTGAAGAAATAAAGAAAAATACTCGTAATTATGCAAAAAGACAGCTAACATGGTATAGAAATGATCCAGAGGTTACATGGTTTGAACCATATAATATAAATGAAATTTTGGCATATCTTAAAAAGATTATGACCTCAAAAAGTTTTTAGATTTTCTGCCAAAGTGTATTATTTATACTATATGGTATAGCCTTTGCCCCCTTTCCTAATAAAATTATGTCCATGGGAACTATTAACGTTACTGCGGAAAATATATTTCCAATTATTAAAAAATTTCTTTATTCCGATCATGAAATTTTTCTAAGAGAGCTAATTTCTAATGCTACGGATGCTACTCTTAAGCTTAGAGCTCTTGCCGAATTTGGAGAGATAGACCAACTTGGGAATCCTCAAATAGAGATAAAAATTAATAAAGAGAAAAACACACTACATATCCTGGATCAAGGAATAGGTCTGACAGAAGAAGAAATAGAAAAGTATATCAATCAAATTGCATTTTCTGGTGCTGAAGAGTTTCTTAATAAGTACAAAAATAAAACTGATACAACTCACGGAATGATTGGACATTTTGGGTTAGGATTTTATTCCTCCTTTATGGTATCTGATAAAGTGGAGATTTTTAGTAAATCGTACAAGAAAGAATTTCCAGCAGTTCATTGGAGTTGTGATGGTTCACCTAAATTTTCACTTGAAATACAAGATAAAAAAGAACATGGTACCGAAATTGTTTTGCATATAAATGAAGATAGTAAGGAATTTCTTGAAGAGTACCGTATTCTAGAATTACTTAATAAATACTGTAAATTTATGCCTATTCCGATAAAGTTTGGAGAACGTGAAACAACGGATAAAGAATCTACAATAGACAATATTATAAACGATCCGACTCCTGCCTGGACAAAACAACCTTCTACACTCGTAGAAGACGATTATAAGAAATTTTATAGAGTACTTTATCCCTCCCAGTTTGAAGATCCACTCTTTTGGATACATCTTAATATAGATCATCCCTTCCATTTAACAGGAATTCTTTTTTTTCCTAAACTAAAAAATCATATAGAAATACAAAAAGATAAAATTCAACTTTATCAAAATCAGGTCTTTGTTACTGATAATGTAGAAAATATCGTTCCAGAATTTCTTCATTTACTTCGAGGTGTGATTGATTCTCCGGACATTCCTCTCAATGTTTCCCGTTCTTATTTGCAATACGATGCATCTGTAAAAAAAATCTCTGGATATATTACTAGAAAAGTAGCTGATAAGCTAGAAAGTATTTTTAAAAATGACAGAAAAGATTTTGAAATAAAATGGGAATATATAAAAATAATCATCGAGTATGGTATGCTTAGCGAGGCTAAATTTTTTGATAGAGTAAAACAAATCGCTCTGTATCCTAATACAGAAGGGATTTTCTATACTTTTGACGAATTTACAGAAAAGATAAAAGAAATACAGACAGATAAAAATGGAAAATGTATTTATCTGTACGCTTATAACAAAGAAGCTCAACATAGTTCTATTCAATCGGCTAAAGAAAAAGGTTATGAGGTAATACTTTTAGATAGTCCACTTGCTCCTCATCTTATACAAAAACTTGAGGAAGAATACAAGGATGTCTCTTTTTCTAGAGTAGATTCTGATAATATTGATAATATTATTAAAAAAGAAGAAAACAGAATTTCCAAATTATCTGAAAATGATAAAAACGAACTAAAAAAACTATTAGAAAGTAATATAGATAAGCATCAATTTACTATCAATTTAGAAAATTTAAACAGTAAGGTTTCTCCTTTTATAATTACTATTCCTGAGTTAATGCGACGTATGAAAGAGATTAGGCAAATGAGTGGAAGGGGAATGTTAGGAATCCCTGAAGGATATAATTTAGTTGTTAATATAAACCACGAATTAATACAAAGAATTTTGTCTGAATCAGACGAAGTAAGAAAAAAACAACTTATAGAAAAATCTATGGAATTAGCTCTGATTTCTCAGAACCTTTTACACGGAGAACGTCTTAGTCAATTCGTTTCACGTTCTTTTAACGAGTTGATAGAAAAATAATGGATTTGTTCTTAAATTGACTGAATATTTCTAACGATATAAGCACATGCAAATTATTGCAGTTAATATTCTATCGTTTATATCTGACATTACTTACCGTCAGATTTTTCCTCCCTTTTGCACGTCTTCTAGACAATATTTTTCTTCCTCCTTTAGTTCCCATTCGTTTTATAAATCCGTGAACATTTCTCCTTTTTCTTCCCGATGGTTGATAAGTTCTTTTCATAATGTTTGTATTTTTTCGACTAAAATGTTGTTCTTTTTATTTTCAATATAAAAAGCATAGATTTTATGAGTCTTAATATATAAAATATTATATGGATTTTTTCTTGAAAAGGAAATATTTCCATCTTTAATTCATTAGGTAATGAAAGGGATCAGCTATTATTATAATAATTTCTTTTCTCCCTAGTAATCTCCCTAGTAATCTCCCTAGTAATCTCCCTAGTAATCTCCCTAGTAATCCTCCCTACTAATCTCCCTAGTCAGTTTAATATTCGTATTCGGTTATTGGGTAAATAGGCAGATAAGAGTCCCAAAAAATCCCGTCATAAGCAATATCCCCAAAATTCCCCGTCATAAGCAATATCCCCAAAATTCCCCGTCATAAGCAATATCCCCAAAATTCCCCGTCATAAGCAATATCCCCAAAATTCCCACTAAAAGAAAGAAAAATAAACGTCTTGTAAAATTCATGGTTTAAAGCAACAACGGGTCAGACATTTTAATTCGTGTATTCTTCTTAGGCAAATATTTAAGACGTTACCATCTACGTAAAAAACACTTATTAAAGAAATTTTGTTTAATTGTACTTAACACAGGAAAGTTTTAACCCTGCACAAGAAAATCCAGGTTTTATATTTGTTCGTATCGATATTCCAGAAAAACCTAAAAAACCTAAAAGACCTAAAAGACCTGCTTGAAAATGGAGTGAACATGTATTGGCTGCATTAATAGTAGCTTATTTATATTATGGATGGGTCATCACTGCCTTTTCTTAAAGCGATTGAACAAGCAGGAATTATTACTGTATACGACATCAATGGTACTAAACCTATGGCTCAAGCAGTAGGGAGCAGGAGGGAGGATTATTAGAATGCAAGGACATGGTTATAACAAATAGGCTTAAATTACTGCCCAAGTAATCAATAACGTATAAAATATGGCATATACTTCAGATATTAGAAAAGGTCTGTGCATTCGTTTTAATAATAACGTGTATAAGATCATAGATTTTCTTCATGTAAAACCAGGTAAAGGACCAGCTTTCGTACGGACAAAACTTAGAAATTTTACAACCGGTAAAGTATTTGATAAGACGTTCCCAGCAGGACATAAAATAGAAAAAGTATTCTTGGAATCACATAATTATCAGTTCCTTTACGAGGACAAAGATAGTTATCATTTTATGAATACACAATGTTATAATCAAGTGCAACTGACTAAAAATTTCATTAGTAAAAAACAATTTTTAAAAGAAGGTATGGAAGTAACTATTACTTTCCAAAAATATGATGAAACTCCCTTGAGTGTAGAAATACCTACCGAAAGTATTCTAAAAGTCATTTATACTGAACCAGGACTTAAAGGTGACACCGTTACCAATGCTAGAAAACTGGCTACTTTGGAAACCGGAGCTGTTATACAAGTTCCATTGTTTATTAAAACAGGTGATAACGTAAAAATAAATATTGAAAATGGTGTCTATATAGAAAGAGTATAATATTTTAGAGTTTTATATGTTATTTCACTATGAGTATACTCGTTAATAAAAATTCACGTGTTATTGTTCAGGGATTCACTGGTAAAGAAGGAACTTTTCATTCCCAGCAAATGATCAATTATGGGACATTGTTGGTTGGTGGAATTACACCGGGAAAAGGTGGGAATAAACACTTAAATATCCCGATTTTTGATACTGTTGAACAATCAATTAAGGCTACTAGGGCGAATGTAAGTATCCTTTTTGTACCTCCTGCATTTGCCGCTGATGCAATAATGGAAGCAGCTGATGCTGAAATAGATCTTATCATATGCATTACGGAGGGGATTCCGATCTCTGATATGCTTAAGGTTAAGCAATATATTAAGCATCGAAATGCCCGTCTTATTGGACCTAATTGTCCTGGCGTCATTACTTCAGAAGAATCTAAAGTAGGTATTATGCCTGGTTTTGTTTTTAAAAAGGGGGGAGTAGGTATTGTTTCTAAATCCGGAACTCTAACTTATGAAGCTGCATATCAAATAGTTAAATATGGATATGGTATTTCTACGGCTATAGGTATTGGAGGAGATCCCATTATCGGGACAAACATGCGAGAAGTGATTTCTCTTTTTATGGAAGATTCGGAAACCGATGCTATTGTAATGATCGGAGAAATTGGAGGACAAATTGAAACCCAAGCCGCTCAATGGGTGAAGGAATCCATGAATAAAAAACCCATCATTGGTTTCATTGCCGGAAAAACTGCTCCAAAAGGTAGGACTATGGGGCATGCAGGTGCAATTGTCGGAGATAAAAACGAAACCGCTGAAATTAAGATTGATATTCTTAGAGATTGCGGAATCCATGTAGTGGAATCTCCAGCTGAAATAGGAGTAACCGTCGCAAAAGTTTTATCTTATAGAAGAAATAAAATCTCTAAATTTTTTTAAAAACATTATTTATGGCGTTATTAGTTGGAAAAAAGGCTCCTGATTTTAGAGTCAATGCCGTAGTAAACGGTAAAGAAATTGTTAGTGATTTCACACTAGAACAGTTCCAATATAAAAAATATGTTCTTTTATTTTTTTATCCTAAAGATTTTACGTTTGTATGTCCAACAGAATTACATGCTTTTCAGGAAAGATTAAAAGATTTCGAGTCTAGAAATGTGCAACTCATCGCTATTTCTACAGACACCGAGCAATCTCATTGGGGCTGGCTACAACTTCCAAAAAGTAAGGGAGGGATACAGGGTATTACTTATCCAATTGTAGCCGATACAAATAAATATATTTCTTACAACTATGGTGTATTAGCTGGAGAGTTGTATGTCAAAAATATACATAGTGTGTATACTAATGAAGAACTTATTGCCTATAGAGGTCTTTTTCTTATAGATAAAAAAGGAATTATCCGTCATCAGCTAGTGAATGATCTCTTTTTAGGTCGAAATGTAGAAGAATCTCTTCGTGTTGTTGATGCTTTGCAATACTTTGAAAGACACGGAGAAGTGTGTCCGGCTAATTGGAAAAAAGGAAAAAAAGGAATAAAGGCAAATCATAACAGCATAGCTGAATATTTTACTAATAATATGTGATCTCTGCGATGAGAGTCGCTTTTTATACAATGGGATGCAAATTAAATTTTGCTGAAACTTCCACTATTTCTAGAACTTTTTTAATTCAAGGATATTCTGTTGTAAAATTTGAAGAAAATGCTGATATCTATGTGATTAGTACTTGTTCGGTAACTAAAAAAGCGGAGAAAGAATTCATACATATTGTTAGAATGGCTTTAAAAAGGAATCCAAAAGCCTTTATTATTGCCATAGGTTGCTATGCTCAACTAAATCCTGAAGAACTATCTCGTATTTCCGGGGTGGATTTAGTATTAGGAATAAATGAAAGATTCAAAATTACAGATTATCTTTATGATCTTTCTAAAAAAGAAAGAGGATATATTCATTCCTGTTCTCTCGGAACTACGTATATTGGTTCCTATTCGATTGGAACTAGAACTCGAGCCTTTCTTAAGATCCAAGATGGATGTGATTATAAATGTAGTTATTGCACTATTCCATTAGCACGTGGAATCTCTCGCTCAGATAGTTTGGAAAATGTTGTAAACAATGCTAAGGAAATCTCTCGTCATGGAGTGAAAGAAATTGTATTAACTGGAGTAAATATTGGAGAATTTGGTAATAAAACGCACCAAAATACTTTTTTAGAACTCATTGAATCACTAGATGGAATAAAAGAGATTGATCGGTTTCGTGTTTCTTCTATAGAACCCAACTTACTTCGCAATGAAATTATAGAATTTATAGCTCAAAGTAGGAAATTCGTTCCACATTTTCATGTTCCTCTACAATCAGGTAGTAATGATATTCTTCGAAAAATGCGAAGACGTTATCTTAGAGAGCTATATGCTGATAAGGTAGAAAAGATTAAGTTACTTCTCCCTCAAGCTAGTATAGGAACTGATGTAATCGTCGGATTTCCATATGAAAGTGATAAACATTTCATAGAAAGTTTTCGCTTTTTAAGCGAAATAGATATATCATATCTTCATGTATTTACTTATTCTGAAAGGAAGCGTACGGAGGCTATCCAAATGGAAGGCATAGTTCCTAAAAATATTAGATATAAACGAAATCAAGTTCTTAAAGGTTTATCAGTTAAAAAACGGATACAATTTTACGAAAGCCAAATAGGAACCGAACATACCGTGCTTTTCGAAGATAAAAAAAAAGAAGGTTGCCTCTTCGGTTATACCGAAAATTATGTAAGAGTGAAAGCTCCATTAGGAGAAGCAATCCCCAATACTTTACAAAAAGTTCGTTTAAAGTCTATAGATAGAGACGGTATAATGTTAATGGAAAAAATTAGATAAAAATAAATATTCATCAGACCATTAAAATGATTAATTACTATATTAGTAGCAATGATGTAATTATACATTTTTATGGAAGAGTTACCTTAAAATTATAATGGTAGTAGAAAAGTTATGGGTAATATGGTAGTAGAAAAGTTATGGGTAATATGGTAGTAGAAAAGTTATGGGTAATATGGTAGTAGAAAAGTTATGGGTAATATGGTAGTAGAAAAGTTAGGGGTAATGACTTCAGGAGGTGATTCTCCTGGAATGAATGCTGCTATTCGCGCTGTGGTTCATACTGCTGCACAGTACGAAATACAATGTTTCGGTATTCGATTAGGATATAAAGGTCTCATTGAAGGAGATGTCCTAGAATTGGAAACTAAAGATGTTAGAAATATTATCCACCGGGGAGGAACTTTTCTAAAGACAGCTAGATCTTCTAAATTCAGAACTTTTGAGGGTCGTAAAAAAGCTTATGAAAACATTCAAAAATATAAAATGGAAGGGTTAATCATAATCGGTGGAGATGGGTCTTTTACTGGAGCTAAGGTATTCGGAAGTGAATATGATATTCCTATTATTGGGATACCTGGCACCATAGATAATGATATTTATGGAACAGATTTTACTGTCGGTTATGATACTGCTTTAAACACTGTGGTAAATGTAATAGACAAAATTGTCGATACAGCGACATCTCATAATCGTTTATTTTTTATAGAGGTTATGGGTCGTGATTCTGGTTTTATTGCCCTTAACAGTGGAATTGCTACCGGTGCACTTGATATTCTCATTCCGGAGAAAGATTATACTCTTGATAAGTTATTCTCCTCTGTAGAACGAGGAAGCAATCAAGGAAAATCATCTAGTATTATCGTAGTAGCAGAAGGTAAAAAGCTTGGAAGAGTATATGCTTTGGCCAAAGCTACACAAATAAAATACCCCTATTACGATATTCGAGTTTCTATTCTTGGACACGTTCAACGTGGAGGAAATCCTAGTTGTTATGATCGTGTGTTAGCTAGTAGATTTGGGGTAGAAGCAGTGGAGGCTCTGTTACATGGTAAAAGAGAAGTTATGATTGGTATTAGAAGCGGGAAAATTATTTTTACACCTTTTGGAGAGGCAATACAGAAACAAAAAGAAATCAATAAAGATCTCATTAAGATATTAGATGTTATATAGGTTTGAACGTGTGACTTTGGTAACTACGGTTACGGTCAGCTCAACTATAGCGGAACTTTCTTCCACAGCTGTAGGTAAAGTAATTTTAGTGGCGTGTGCCTCCAGCAAATGTTTTCTACAGCCTGGTATACCGCTTTGGTCCAATCACTTAGGAACAATGCAGTTGAATATACACCACGATTTTTTAATCCTAAAAATTTATTAAAAAATGGAACGCTATGAAAAAATTATTTACGATTTCATCAATAAACGATATAAACCAATTTATTTTTTTATGGGTGAGGAATCATACTACATTGATTTAATTAGCCGTTTTATAGAAAAAAACATCTTCTCTAAAGAGGAAAAGTTTTTTAATCAAATTGTTCTGTACGGTCCAGAAACCGATATAATAAGTGTTATAGAAAAGGCCAGAAAATATCCAATAACAAGTAAATATATAGTAATTATTTTAAAAGAGGCTCAAATGATGGAAAAAAGTATAGAAAAATTAGCTGTTTATGTAGAGGCTCTTATAAGAAGTACGATATTGGTAATATGTTATAAAAACAAAGTACTAGATAAGAATAAAAAATTATATAAACTGATACACCATCATGGTGGTGTAGTGTTCAATAGTCAAAAATATCGAGAATACCAAATTCCCGATTGGATTTCTCGTAAAGTAAAGAGTATGAATAGAAGCATTACTTCAAAAGCACAACAGCTTTTATCTGAATATGCTGGAACTTCTTTATCTACTATTGTTCAAGCACTTGAAAAAATTGATTTAGCTTTACCGGAAGGTGCTGAAATTACTCTTTGGGATATTGAGCAGTATACTGGTATAAAAAAGAATTTAAATATTTTTTCGTGGCAAAGGGCAATAGCTGAGAAAAATTTTCATAAAACGCAAGAAATATCTTTTTTTTTGGGGAAAAACTCCAAAGAATTCCCTATCATTTTTTTAATTAACGTGCTTTATCGATTTTTTGTCAATCTTGTAAAGTACCATCTAAGTATTCCTGATTCTAGAGAGAATCTCTCAAAGAGATTAAATGTTTTTCCATATATTATAAAATATTATGAAAAAGCCGCACATCATTATTCTTTACAAGAAAATATAAAGATCTTTTACGATCTAAGAGAAGCCGATAAACAGTCCAAGGGGATTGATTATCCTCCTCTGTCAGAAAATAATATTTTGCCAGAACTTATTTGTAATATTTTTTTCTAATGGATATAAAATCTATATTAATGTTAAAAGAATCTGTTCATAATTGTGTTATAATAGGTTCGGGACCAGCAGGTTATTCTGCTGCTATCTATACAGCTCGTGCTGGTCTTAACCCTTTAGTATATGCAGGAAAAAATCCTGGAGGACAGCTTACTACTACTACGCTAGTAGAAAATTATCCTGGTTATCCTAACGGTATAACCGGACCTGAATTAATGGAAAATATGAAAAAACAAGCTGAATCTTTTGGTGCCATTGTAAAAAGGCAAACAATTGTAAAAGTTTCCCTAGTTAAGGAAAAAAATGGTATAAATAAACTATATACAGACAATAATGAAAAAGTACTGGCCAAAGCTATCATTATAGCTACAGGAGCTTTATCTAAAGATCTAGGGTTAGAAAGTGAAGAACGATTCAAAGGATACGGAGTTTCTTCGTGTGCTATTTGTGACGGTTTCTTGTATAAAGATAAAGTAGTAGCTGTCGTTGGAGGAGGTGATACAGCCCTTGAAGAAACAATTTCTCTTTCTCAGAGATGTAAAATAGTATATTTATTGGTGCGAAGTGGTGAATTAAGAGCCTCAAAGGCTATGCAATGTCGTTTATGGAAAATATCGAATCTAAAAATTTATTTTTATCATGAAATTAAGGAAATTTTAGGTGAGAGGTTTGTTGAAGGTGTGCGAATCATTAACAATAAAAATAAAAAGGAATCTATTCTATCCATAGAAGGTATTTTTATAGCTATTGGTCATATTCCTAATACAGCTATCTTTAGGGGACAAATTAATTTGGATCAAATGGGTTATATAATTACTAAAAAAGGAAGTACACACACCAATATACCTAGTGTTTTTGCTGCTGGAGATGTCCAGGATGCGGTTTACCGTCAAGCGATAACTTCATCTGGTACTGGTTGTATGGCAGCACTTGATTTAGAACGTTATCTGATGGAAAATCATTAATTAATTAGTCATGAAGCGTTCTGTATTTATATTTTCGACAGATTCTTACAGTGGTTAATTTGCATCTTTTGGGGAAAAACTCCAAATGTGGCTTTTCTTTTACCGATTAAAGAAAATAACAGTGTTATAGATGATTATACTACTACAGTAGTAGACTATTTTCAGTTAAAAATGCAGCATGAAGAAACTTTTGTTTTTATTGTTTTTACTAAAAGTGAAGCTGTTACATTATATAATACTGGGAAAAAAAACTAGAAGAATTTTATAGTGGTAGAATTTTATAGTGGTAGAAGGTTATAATTCTATAGCTAAACACCTTCATCTTCCATTTATCACGAATATTTTTCAACAAATAAGGGTTTAATTTCGGAACTATGATGGTTTACAAAGGATTAGCTTCCGGAATGGTCTCTGGAGCCGTAAATACTACTGCGCAAACTATTCGCCCTGCTCTTAAACTGTTCCTAAACTGTTCCTAAACTGTTCCTAAACTGTTCCTAAACTGTTCCTAAACTGTTCCTAAACTGTTCCTGTAGTAAACACAGTTTCTTCTATTTTTTTCATGCTTTTACACGATCGTGTGCTCGTTTATGGAGATTGTGCTATTGTTCCTGATATTACTATTGCTTCGTAAAAAACTGCTCAATATTTTGTGCCGCAGTAGAGCATAGATACAAAAATTGCTTTACTTTCTTATTCTTCAGTAAATTCTGGTTCAGGAATCCAAGTGGAAAACCGAGCTCCGTCGGACCTATTCAATCCTACGCCGCAGTAGATACTATTACAACAAATACCCCATTCTCCTGTAGCCGTACAGTCTAAGGCTAATGTGCTTATTTTTCCTGATCTTAATCCGGTTACTTATAAAGCAGTGCAAAGAGAAACTAAATCTTTAGCCGAAGGGCTTAATTATTTTAGTCGCGGAGCAACTGCGACTATTATTGTTCCCTCTCAACATATTTATGATTATTAATTCCGTCAGTTCCTCTATAAAATATCAACTCATGGAGATGCCTGAAAATAAAGTCTTTGCCAAAGGGCTCATAGAACGAATAGGAGGACATCTTCATAAGAAATACTTTAAAAATGGTTCTTGGCAAGAATTAAAGAAAAAAATCTCCTATAACATTTCAGGTTTTGAAAAAATAAATATTTTACTATATGATAGCCAAATAGGAGTTATTAAAATTCCTGATGAGATCTTCGCTATTGGTCATAGAGTGGGACATGGGAAAACTATAGAAATTTATAAAAAAGTAATTCGTTCTGTTTTTCCCTTAAATATTATGGGTATAGAAAAAGTTTTCCCTAAAGCGAAAGAGTTTGCCGTTGCTTTTCATCATAAAATTACTGAAAAAGCCCATAGGTATGCTTTAATATTTTATATACGTTATGACGTATATCATGGAATAAGTCATCAATCTGTTTACCGTCCTGCAATAAAAATTATTACTCTTCATTTAGGAAATGGAGCTAGTATAGCGGTTATTAAGGAAGGCATTTCTACAGATCCCAGTATGGGGTTCGGTCCCAATAGCGTACTTATTATGGTGACTCGTAGTGGAGATTTAGATACAACAATAATTTTTGACTTTTTAAGTCAGTCGTATAGCCCTGAATCTCTTTACGAGATATTGAATAAAAAAAGTGTAGCCCTATCTGGAAACAGCGATATGCGAGATAGTATCCTAAATTAGCCTCTGATATGTATGCTTATCGTATTAAAAAATATATTGGATATTATATAGCAACGGTAAACGTAATTGAGGCAATAAGATTTACAGTAGGAGAATTTGTACGAAGTATGATTTGTGATGAAATGGATTTTTTAGGTCTCATCCTAGATGAAAAGAAAAATACTATTAAAGCCTCTGAATACAATAAAAGTCGGGTAAAAATTTTTATAATTCCTACCGATGAAGAAATTGCTAGAGAGGTTTTTTATAAGATGTGGTTAC